>CAJXWT010000134.1 GCA_913062595.1 uncultured Fidelibacterota bacterium | reverse complement strand
GACGCTACAATCTCGCCACTGGGTGTATTACCTGTAATCGCTTTAGTAATCTCACTATCGGTATTGTCAACGTCCGTAAAGGTAGCGGAAAGATCGATGGTCGTATTGGCCGCATCTTCATCTACTGTAATGTTGTCGATCTTATTTTTCACCTCCGGTGCGTCATCCACCGGTAGCACGTTGATATCCGCGTTAAAAACTGTACTGGATGAAAATCCATCATCAAGGCGAAATGCAACTTGAATCAATCCAGAATAGTTACTATTAGGCGTTATAGAATTTCCACTGACGGAATAATTGGTTCCTGAATCGATGATTAATACCAGATTGGTATTCGAAATGTCGTCCTCGTCTGAATATTGAAAATCATTGAGGGTAAATTCATATTTCTGATCCTCGTTTAATTCAGTAACATTACACTTTTGAATAATTGGATCTGTATTAAATACAAAGTTGTAAATCGCATCTGGATTGTCATAGCCTGTTATTGGAATAAAATTGGTCCCTTCCCATCCAGAATGGCTAATCTTTTTACCTGAATTATCCGCCTGTACAAAAATCTGATTTTTACTAGCGTCCCAAATCTTTAAAGTAAAGTCTTCACCCGGGTTCATCCCCTCATCAATATCGCTGGTTGTAAGATCATCGCCATATAAAATAAAGTTGCTACTACCAACACCGAATCGGACATCGTCAACCAAATTAACAAGGGGGGCCGAACCAACTACCTTTTCATTAGTATCTAAAGCCGCTATCCAATCACCGGCAGATGCAGGATTACCATTTAAACGCGCAGTGCCTTGGACAATACCTCCAATATTTGTCTGAGTTGGTTTAAAGCTATCCGGTACAATGGGATTAACGGTTACTTTAAAGCTTGTCGAAACCGTATCGATGCCGCCATTTGCACTGCCGCCATTGTCCGTCACCTTCACTGTTAAATTAATGGTACCATATGTTTCTGGAACGGGTGCAAATGTAATCGTGCCGCTGGTGTCTGGTGAAGTATATGTGACGGTGGGATTTGGAATCAAACTTGTATTATCGCTGGTGGCTATTACAGTCAACGTCTGATTGGCGTGGAAGTCACCATCGGCAACCCCCGTGAAGCTAACGGTGCGCTCACCCGAGTCTTCATCAACGGAGAGGTCCGAAATGTTCTTGTTGAGAAGTGGTTGCGAATTCGCAGGTGAGTCCAAGCTATTCTCATGAGCACCGATATCAGGATTGCTTCCTGTCGGCCTTGAATTACTATTAAAGTCCAAGCCCACTGGTATTGAAGCAGGTGAATAAGAAACATCATTGGTCCCATATCCTATGGCAGGCGAGTAATTCTTTAAGGTGAAATCATACAGCACCGCATCTGAGAAGAAAGGATCTGTTTCAAAATTGGTATTATCTGTATCAAAAAAGCATAATTCGATCTGGAGAGTGTACGGTTACGACTATAACGAAGACGATAACTTAGTTTTGGTTACAAAAAAAATCAATCCGTTGTTAGTTTGGTTCTACAAACTGAAAAAAAAGAGACTTCACAATAATATTTGTGAAATATGCTACAAAGAATTTAGATTTTACAAAGGCAGGTTTGATAAAATGCCTGATGAATGTTTTGATTGTAATCCTGATCAGTTTGGTGATGATTCAGTATACTAAATTTGACAAGTATGACGATTAGAATTTAGAATAATGGTATACCATATTAAGTACATACGATAGTAATTTGTAATATGATTCCAATAGGTGAATTACAATTATTTGCTTGTCTAACCTGTGGCGTAATAGTTGCTGGTTATCTTTTTTACACAATACGCAACAAAAGACGAGAAAAAAAATTCGATCAGTATACTAAATTCGATACATAAATACGAAGATCACTAACTCTTTTTGGTTTCATTCAGTTGAAACCCTCAAGCGAGTACGCCGTAAGACGCAAGCGCAGGCGGAAAACTATTCATACTTCATAGTCTTTCTATTTTTTTATGTCTAATAAATTAGAAATTCCTCAAATTATGGAAAATGCGACAAACGATATTTTTGGTATGTGTTCAATTTGTAATAAGGCT
>CAJXWT010000133.1 GCA_913062595.1 uncultured Fidelibacterota bacterium | reverse complement strand
AATACCTCTTCAAGACGATGGGAGATATATATGATTGTAACGCCACGTTTCTTTAGGGATTCGATGATAAGGAAAAGCTGGTCCAGTTCATGTCCAGCTAAGATTGCAGATGGTTCATCCATAATAATAAGGTCCGCATTTTTGGAGAGGGCTTTGGCAATTTCAACCATCTGTTGGTAAGCAACCGTCATTTCTCCCACTTCCATATCCATATCAACCTCAAAACCTAGCTGTTTTAACAGCTTTTTTGCCTCAATCTTAAGACGCTTTTTATCAACAATGCCAAAATATTTCCTAGGTTCGCGACCTAAAAAAATGTTCTCCGCTACCGTCATCTGGGAAACCAAAGCCAGTTCTTGGTAAATCACACTGATTCCACTGTTCAGAGCCTTTCGGGTTGAAAAGCTTTGATGCTTCTGTCCCTTGAAAATAATTTCACCACTGTCTGGTAATAACGCTCCCGCAAGAATTTTAATAAGGGTTGACTTGCCCGCACCATTTTCTCCTACCAGAGCATGTACGGTTCCCGGTCGACACTGAAATGATACATCTCGAAGTGCATTAACTCCCCCAAATGATTTGAAGATGTTTCGCATCTCAAGAATGTAAGGGTTTTGTGATTCTCTCATGAAACTACAGAATTTATTTAATAGTCATTAGGAGTTTTATTTGAAACTAGCAAAGTTTATCTATCTTTGTGTGCCAGACTGTATAGGGAGACAGCCGCCAGAATGACAAGCCCTTTGATGATGAATTGGGTTTCTATGTCCAGGCCTATTAGGACAACCATGGTGCTCAATATTTGTATGATCAGAACCCCTGCGATTGTACCCATGAGTTGACCCTTTCCACCAAAAAATGACGTCCCACCAACTACAGCTGCGGCAATGGAATCTAGATCCAGGCCAGTTGCAATAAATCGATCCACATAACCCACGTAGCCAGTCAGAATCACACCGGATATAACTGCAAGTCCACTTCCTAAAACATAAACTGATATTTTAATAAAATTAACCGGGATTCCATTAAGTCTTGCTGCTTCAGGGTTGCTTCCAACTGCATAAATTCTACGGCCATAAGATGTTCGCCTCAAAATGATCAGAAAGAGACCATTAAGTATTAGCCATAGAAGTAGTGGAATGGAGAGAAATCCCCAGGATTTGTTTACCAAACCTAGAGCTTCTGGGACGAATCCGCTGGGTACTCCACGTGTGAATGCTTGCTGGACTCCCGTAACGAGGAAAAGCATTACCAGTGTTGCCACAAGCGGAGGGACTTTGCGTTTGGTGATCAGCAGCCCGTTAGCCAATCCAATAAGCATTCCGATAATTAAAGCTATCAGAATAGCAACCGGAATCATTTCATTCCTACCATTACTCACTTCAGCCACCACCATTGAAGTCATGACGATGACTCCCCCTACGGAAAGATCTAACCCCGCAACAAGCATAACCAAAGTTTGGCCAATAGCTATTATCCCAAGCTGAGCACATTGTCGGAACATGACGGCAAGTGTTTCTTTTTCAAACATATTCGGAGTGATCAGGGCCGAAATAATAAGCAGTATAACAAGAGTTAAATATACACCGTATTGTTCAATGAACTGGCGAAATTTAAAAGTAGGTTTATCCTTAATAGCTGAGGGCACTGAATCCATTACTAAAGTTATATATTTAAGTTCTTATCTTTGAGCAATTAATCTTAATCTTAGATAAAGTAAAGGGGAATTGTAAAAGGATCAAGAAAAAAATCAGAGTTTCACCCGCTCTCTCAGTATCACTGGGACTGCGATCAAGGAATTGTTGTAAATACTGTATAGGTTTTTCGTTCATTCGTTGTTTAACCGTTCCATAATTTTTTTCTTTCGTAAATATTCCTGTGCCCGTGTACACACTGTTTGCCGAGATAGCACCAGTAAATCTTCAGGAGTATCAATGTCCAAACCTAGCCCAGTAAGTTTTGGGGATTGCAAACTAAGCCCCAGTTTACGTGCAGTTTCCAAATGGGGGAAGTAACTATTTGGGCCAAAACGCAATGGGGCAGCGATTGTTGGAGAAAGGGCAATACAGTTTGATCCCAGTTCGTCTTGTGCAGGTACAATTGTCATTGAGGGAGCTTTTTCATGTAAATCAAGAACTATCTTAATTTCTTCGACAGTTACCAAGGGCACATCTCCCGGAATCACCAACATACTTGTAATTCCTCTGGCGTCCAAAATTTTGGCCGACCTCTCAACTGCAGCTGTTTGTCCTTCATCCTGACTCGTTGATAAAACGATTGCACCGTATTTTTTTGCAATAATACAGGCTGCTGGGCAAACGGTTGCTACAGCAAC
>CAJXWT010000132.1 GCA_913062595.1 uncultured Fidelibacterota bacterium | reverse complement strand
TAAGGAATCAAGCTGCGGATTTTCGATTTCCAAGTTAACCATGGCAATATGGAATTCTTTCACTGCCTGTTCAGGACATTGATTCCAGTTATACCGGTAGAGCCAGACAGGTACCTGAAATCTGGTCAATTCGCGCAGTGGTTCCGCCCATTCAAATCCTTTCTTGGTCCAGCCCCTGGGATAGAATCCAGGTACTACAACAATACCGAAACTTGAATCGGCTACATCGTAACCCGTAAGCTGATGATACCCATCACTTCTAGCAATGATATATTCATCATAATCCGTTTTATTGTATTGGAATTTTGCCAGTGTAAAGTCCGCATGCTTTGTGTCACTGCAGGTTAATGAAACCACAACGCACAGCGTCAAACCGGTTAACTTGTTTGAAAACATTTCCGCCAGATCAATTTATAAATAATAGCAACGTCTGAGAATCTTAACCAAGTGAATTTTCTGCAGCTTCCACTGTATTTTCAACGAGCATGGCGATCGTCATGGGTCCTACGCCGCCGGGAACAGGTGTAATGCTACCGGCAATGCCCTGCACTGCTTCAAAAGCAACATCTCCGACCAGTTTGTATCCCTTTTCTGAACCATCATCTACCCTATTTATTCCTACATCAATTATGGTAACACCCTCTTTAATGAATGATTGATCTACAAATTCGGGTACTCCTAAAGCGGCAATTAATATATCTGCCTGCTTTGCCAAGGCTCTTAAATCTGCCGTCCTCGAATGACAAATTGTTGTGGTCGCATTCGAGAATTTCTGTTTTTGGCTCAGCAATATTGACATGGGCCGGCCCACAATATTGCTTCTACCCAGCACGACCGCGTGTTTTCCGGAAGGATCAATATCATAATGCTGCAGAATACGCATAATTCCCTTTGGTGTACAGGGTACGTACCGTGGTCTTCCAGCGGTTAACCGGCCTAGATTTTCCGGATGGAAACCATCGACATCCTTGTGCACCGCAATGGAATCGATGATCAGTGCTCTATTAATATGATCTGGCAACGGTAATTGCACCAAAATACCATGGTAAAGAGGATCATTATTGAGCGCCACTATTCGATCGAGAAGAACCGCCTGCGTTGTTTCATGAGGTAGTTTAATCGTTTCAGAATGGAGCTGCAGTTCGGAAAATTTACGGGTCTTATTACGTACATATACCTGTGATGCTGGATTTTCTCCAACAATAACGGCGGCAAGACCAGGGACAACGCTGGATTCTTTGAGAAATTGAATACGGCTTTCGAGGGCAGTGTAGACTGCATCTGAAACCACGTTGCCCGATAGAATCCTGGTTTCAGCCATAGGATAGGGTAGGTTAATTCAGTTCTTCGTCAATACCTTCAATGATTGACTGTACTTTACCTTCAATCTCAGAAGTGAACTTATCTTTATTATTGCGCGAAGAAAAATATTCGTCGGCAATATTCATGGCCGCCAGCATGGCAATTCTCGTGGTTGATTGTGGATCAGTAAGTCCTTGCTGAACTTCCCGCATTTTTTCATCAACATATTTAGCTATGGATTTAATGTACGTGGAATCCGCTGGTGCCTTTACTGTATAATCTTGGCCAAAAATTGTTACGCGAACAAAACTTTCATTGTCATCCATAAATATCCTCCTCAATTCCTCAAATTCATGAACGTAATTTAGCGTTAAACTCTGACGAAACAAGACGCTTAATTTTATCTATTACGGAAGTTACATCCTTATCTTCAAGAGTTTTATTTGGTTTCTGAAACTTGAAATGAAAGGTGACGCTTTTTGTCCCGACACCCAGGCTATCGTGCCGAAATATATCCAGCGGAAAGACCGCAATGAGATTGGGGAAATTTTTTCCTCTTATCAATGCGGAAACTGCTCCCGTCTCCACTTCTTCACCCAGTACAAAATCAACATCCCTTTCCACGATCGGATAGGGATTGATCGGCGCGAATTTCCTTTGCTGATCCAGCAATTCTGTAAATGGATCAAGCTCAATATGAAAACTATACACAGGATCGTCAATTTCAAGGTCCAGTTCTATCACAAATTTCCTGTCAACGGTCCCCAGTAAACCAAAACATTGTTTACCCTGGTTAATTTTGAATGCATTGGCAAATCCACTATTATCAGCCGGCTCAAAATCGGGTTCACTGGAACCCGCCGCTTCAAATAGGCTATTAATATGTCCCATAGCGGTAAAAAGACTGGTCGCTTTCGCCTGACCGTGCACCGTTAGGGATGCACTATGCCCGTGCAGAGCAGCGCACATTATAGGTGTTTCCTTAATACCTTTGAAACCTCGTTTTTGCTGCTGGAATACATTCCCTATTTCAAACAGGT
>CAJXWT010000131.1 GCA_913062595.1 uncultured Fidelibacterota bacterium | reverse complement strand
ATGGTAGTAAATGGAAAAGGAATCCTGGCTGCAGATGAAAGTACACCAACATGTACAAAGCGGTTTGATAGTATCAATGTAGAAAGTACAGCTGAGAGCCGTAATGCTTACCGCGGTATGCTATTTACGGCTGATGGTATTGAAAACCATATCAGTGGTGTAATTTTGTTTGATGAAACAATTCGCCAGTCTACGCTGGATGGCGGGGTGCCTTTTCCAGAGCATTTATCAGCATTGGGAATCATTCCTGGTATAAAAGTGGATAAGGGTGCGAAACAACTCGCTAATACTGATGATGAAAAAATTACCGAAGGGCTTGATGGTCTTCGGGATCGTTTGAAAGAATATTATGAGCTTGGAGCCCGTTTTGCCAAATGGCGTGCGGTTATTACCATTGGAGAGGATATTCCTACTGCTTATTGTATTTCAGCCAATGCCCATGCCCTGGCGCGTTATGCTGCATTGTGCCAGGAACAGGGATTAGTGCCAATTGTTGAACCAGAAATTTTAATGAATGGTGATCATACAATTGAAGAAAGTTATGGATTGACTACTGAAACACTGTATAATGTTTTTTATGAATTGGCAGCGCAGGGAGTGGAAATGGAAGGTATTGTATTAAAACCAAATATGGTATTGTCAGGCTACGATTGTTCAGAGCAGGCTTCTGTCCAGGATGTAGCGGAAATGACAGTAGACTGTTTTTTGAACACGGTTCCCGCAGCTGTGCCGGGGATTGCTTTCCTTTCTGGGGGACAGAGCGATGAATTAGCTACAGCCCATCTTAATGCCATGAATCAAATCGATGGTACACCCTGGAATCTTACCTTTTCCTTTGGTCGCGCCTTGCAAGTACCTGCGTTAAAGACTTGGTCCGGAAAAGCTGAAAATATACCTGCTGCCCAAGAAGCGCTGATGAAAAGAGCAATTTTCAATGGCTTGGCTACTAAAGGAGAATATTCAAGTGATATGGAATAGGCTTTTCTTGAGTTAATATCAATAGAAATGCTTACAAAAAAAGCCGGCATTTAGCCGACTTTTTTATTTTGGTAATTGAAATAAAGTTATTCTGCCCAGAATGCAACACTTTTATCATTAATACTAAGGTAATTTTGTCTGTAAGGAACGCCTTCAATTTTCGTTCCCCAGTGTTAAAGTTTAACCAGGAATTTTCGTACGATCCCTAGAGCCATTTAATCCACTCAAGCTAAATATGAATAAGGAAGTTAGTAGTCCTGGGTAAAACGGCTCAAGCCCAAAAGGATAGCCATCAGTTAAATTTCCCATAATGAACCAGATAATTGCTATCATGACCGGAAGGGTCATCAATTGAATAATATTCACTGAATTGATGTGATGTGTTCTAAAGGTCATCAGAAAAGGTAATAGCAAGCCTGGCACAATTATAGACCCCGTCATATACCATAACCTCACAACTGATGGAATTGTCACGGCCAAGGCCAAAGCCAGAAAGGCCATGACAAACAGACCTTTTTGAACCATAGGTGTCATCGTACGATCTATATCAGGGGTTTTTCCTGCATCTGCCACTTGGATCCGCCACATGATATCGCGGCCAAAGGTAATAGCGCTAATAAATCCCAATGAATCGACCGTGGACATTATCGTAGCTAGTATTCCAACAATAAATAGTCCAAATATAATGGGAGGCAGGATTTCCATTCCTAGTAATGGAAATGCAAACAATGGTGCTGAGATTTCCAGTGCAAATTTGGCATAGAGCCCAGCAGTGATGGTTAATAGGTCAAATATAAACCAGAATAGCAGAGAAATCAGGATACCTTTCTTTGCCGTAACAGGCGAATTTGCTGCAGCGCAGCGCTGATAAAACCCCGGATCTACAAATGTCCACATGGCGATAAAGAACCATACCAAAATATATTGTACTGACATTCCGCCAGACGGATCAATATGCGTTTCCGGTAGTTGACTGATCATGGAGATAGGTGAACCATATTCACCCCAGGCAAAGCCCAGTAAAATTATGAACCCGCCATACATAAGTATAAACTGGAAGATATCAGTACGAATTACTGCCCCAAATCCTCCGGTCCATATGTAGATCATACTGGTACCCAGCGCTAAAATAAGAGCCCAGCCCAGTGAAATATCCAAAAAGGTTTGTAGCAAAATACCAATACTCAGTATGTAGGGTGCAGGACTTGCAAGAACCAAGATGAATAGTGCACTCACAATTCCCGCACTCCGGCCATAATGATGATGAAAATGGTCCGGGATTGAAATGAATTTTACTTTTGATATTCGTTTTGCCAGAAGCAAAGCAAAAATCAGTCCAAAGACGTAATACGGCAGCGCAAAGATGAACCATGTTTGGACACCGTATAAATATGTATT
>CAJXWT010000130.1 GCA_913062595.1 uncultured Fidelibacterota bacterium | reverse complement strand
AGTGAAGAATTATGTTTTATTAGCGAGATTAGAATTTTTGATGCAAAACATCCTGATGAAATTATTATACAAGATTATTATACGGGCAGGGGTTACAAATTCAATGATATAAACTTAATTATATTACCATTGTTTGTAGGCGCCAAGTATTATCCTTTTGTAGGAAAAATCGCTAATAACTTTGCCCCTTTCGTGAGTGCAAAAACGGGTCCAATTCTAACACTTGACGGTGCTGAAAGTGGTACCTTCAAGGAAAAGTGGATCACTAACCTAGACTATTATTTTACCTTAGGTGGATATTTTGGTGTTGGAGTTGACTTGTTGACGTCAAATAGCACAATTCTATCTGTTAGAGTTGGATATGATATATTGCCAATGGATGGGAAAATTGATGGAAGCGATCAATATAATGGTGCGTTGGTTCGTCTCGGTTTTAACTGGAAGAAATAATCCTTGCCTGATTTTCGGTCCTTTTTTGTAGACCCAAATAAGATCCGAAAAAATTACTTTACCCTTAATAAAAAAGAATCTCACCACTTATCAAATGTACTGCGTATAAAAGCTGGAGAACGAGTATGGTTGATTGATGGTGTTGGAACAGCCTACAATGGTGTCATTGAAAATATTTTACCGGAAAAGGTAAGTGGTACTATAAAAGAAGTTTTCCCAAAATATGGTGAACCAACCTGCGATGTTTTTCTTGCTATAGGAATCATAAAACGTGCTCGTATGGAATTGGCAATTGAAAAAGCGACGGAGTGCGGTGTAAGGACTATTACGGCGGTTCCAATGGATCGATCAATAAAACGTTCTATTAATTATGAAAGAATGAATAAAATAATCAGGTCTGCAACTAAACAATGTGCGCGATCGAAATTTCCAAGTCTTAAGGATACAGCTTCACTGCAGTCTTGGCTGGACCAACTATATGATGGGCCTTTGGTAGTATGCTCAGCTGAAGCGACCGACCGCATTGGTAACTTACATTCTATTTTACCGAAGAAATTAAAGGGGCTCAATCTTGTCATTGGCCCAGAGGGAGATTTTACCGACAAAGAAATTTCCCTATTGAAAGATAATAAGGCACTATTTGTTTCTCTGGGGAATCGCCGTCTCAAAGCGGAAACTGCGGTAATATCGGCCTTATCAATAATCAATGAAATTATAATTAGAAATAGAGAATCAAATGGATGAATGTTTATTCTGTAAAATTGTAAATGATGAAATTCCTTGTGAAATAGTATTTGAAAATAAACACATTCTGGCATTCAGGGACACTAACCCGCAAGCACCTACACATATACTTGTAATACCTAGAAAACACATTTCCACGCTTAATGAACTAGAAACTGAGGATGCTGAATTGGTAGGTGAAATACTTTTAACAGCGAGAAATTTGGCGAAAGTTGAAAATATAGATCAGGATGGTTATCGTACTGTATTCAATTGTAACAAAGATGCGGGTCAAACTGTTTTTCACATACATCTCCATTTACTAGGTGGCAGAAGATTTAGCTGGCCTCCAGGATAACCATTTGTTATCTATTTAAAACTATGGTTTTCACGACGGAAATTCGTTAAAATTATAATCCACAATACCTCGGAATGTATATATCAGAATTAACAATGCATGGTTTTAAATCCTTTGCAAAAAAGGATGTGCTGCATTTTGGTGAGGGAATTACGGCAATTGTGGGTCCTAATGGTTGTGGTAAAACAAATATTGTTGATGCGATTCGCTGGGTATTAGGAGAACAGAAATATAGTGTACTCCGCAGCGGTAAAATGGAAGATGTCATATTTAATGGTGCAAAAAATACCAAACCACTCAGTGTTTGCGAAGTAACACTTACTGTACACAACAATAAGGGTAAACTGCCTATAGAATATAATGACATAGAAATAGGAAGACGATTGTACCGGAATGGCGAAAGTGAATATTTTATGAATCGTGCACCATGCCGGTTAAAGGATATCCAAGACCTGTTCGTAGATACAGGTATGGGGTCAGATGCTTATTCGGTTATTGAACTTAAAATGATCGAACAGATATTATCTGAAACTGGAGACGATAGACGACGAATGTTTGAAGAAGCTGCTGGCATTAACAAATACAAACATCAACGCAGATCCACACTAAGAAAATTTGAAGCAACCAGAACTGATCTTAATCGCATTAGTGATTTAATCAATGAGATAGAGGCGAAGGTGAAGGCTCTTGCCTTACAGTTAAAACGATTTGAACGACATGCTAAACTACTAGAATCATTAATAGATAAAGAAATGTCTTTGGCTTTCTTACAAATACATGGTTATAGAATCCAGGTGCAACCGTTACAATCACGAATCGAAGAATTAAACCATTTACGAAATTCAAATGTATCGGAAGAGTCTGTTCATGAAAAAAAGTTAATTTCTTTACAGACTGTATATAAAGACCAGCAAGATGAGCTAGAAAAGTTTCGAAACCAACTCAGTGATTTTAATGATAAAAGGGAAGGTTTGCAGAATGATATAATTATTTGGAAAGAGCAGTCGCGGTCAGCAATTATT
>CAJXWT010000129.1 GCA_913062595.1 uncultured Fidelibacterota bacterium | reverse complement strand
CCCATTCTATGGCCTGAGTGACCCTTCTTTCCCGTTCGGTAGGATCCACCTTGTTCAAAATTAGGGGAAGTTCTACATTCTCAAATACGGAGTAAACCGGCAGTAGGTTGTAGCTCTGGAAAATAAAGCCCATGCTCTTCCGTCTCAACCTGGCGCGCTCACCATGGGATGTGTTGTTCAGGGCCATGCCCAGCACACTCACCTGTCCTTCGCTGGGGGAGTCCAGTCCACCAATAATGTTGAGCAGGGTGGTTTTGCCGGAGCCGGAGGGCCCGACCAGGCCGGTGAATTCACCCTCGGCCAGGATCAGGTTCACATTCTTAAGAGCAGTGAAAAAATCACCACCCACAGGAAACCGTTTAACCAAATTTTGAATTTCAACAACAGAATTATTTGCCATAATTTTTCCTAATGATCATAAATAAACATGAATTGTAACCCGGCACCATATCCGGCTAATGTCTTTGGTAAATATTCTTCCGTAAAATTGTAATCAGATCTTTTTGGGCTCAGCGACAAAATCAAATTTAAGCTATAATGATCATAGGTTGCGCTCCACCGCAGATAATTGTAAGCCCGATTTTCATCCCAGTCTAATTGAGAGATCAACATAATCTGATGTATCATTCCCAAGGGTATACTTGCCATAAATGCGGTAAATGTTTGAGAAGTATTTGAACCATTTTGCTTTTGGTCAATATATAAAGACTCTGTCATAATCAGAATTCCGCTGGCGAGGGGCAGTGTGTAATCGGCACCCATGGTGACCATTTTTATTTCAGAATTATCGGAAAAAATATAGGCTCCTTCCATCCATGATCCAATATATCCATCATAGCGAAGATCCATGGCAACACGCTGATGAGGTCCCGAAATAATGACCGGGAACTGCCCTGCTGACTGGGGTGTCACTGTTGGATCCTGGTGATAGGTCAAACCCCACTCCCCGAAACCAGTTGATAGTTCTGCTCGTCCCCCAAATGAAATCGTATCCTGATTGGAGTTAATCAACCACGACCAGATAGATAATGAATTAGATGGAAAAACACGCAGCCGAAATGCTTCCACACCATCCGTTTGACCCGTTGGATCTTTGAGTTCGATGGTATCAAACCAGGAGAGAGTCCGTAAAATTTGAGACGGCCCAAAAACAATTTTCTGCAAGCCAAGTCGCGCTTCAATTTTTTCACTGGAATACCGCACCCACAAACGATGGTGATTTTCATGATTATTTAAAAGGGAATCTGCGGAATAACTGCGGTCGAAACGATAGGCCCATTCCATATCAATAAATTGGGAAGCGGATAAATCTCGTGATAAAGAAAGAGTGGGGATGTATCCAATTGATGATTCAAATGAAGATTGATTTTGCGGCGGATCATTTCCTGTGAGTCCACTGACCCAAAATTGACCTTTTATTAAAAAGGGCTGTGCTGCAGTTGTTTCTTGCGGGATTAGCAACATTAAGGCCAATATTATAAGAAGGTTGTTTATATTATTTGTATGATACAAAGAATTATTCAACTAGTACTTTTCTGTTAATAATGGAAGTTATGCTAACAATAAAATTATGACTATAGCGGAACTATCCTGCTGTGCAATTGCAGTTAGAAGGAAAAAGGCGGGAATGAGCATGGTCTAGTTTAGTCTCTAGCCCATTGCAGGTCCAGCAGGGGTAAAATATGCAGTAGGGCCATATGATCATTAGGATAGCCATCAGGATACAAACCATAAATTAGTTTATACCCAAAGGAAATATGAAAACGCGGCGATTTTTCCCAGGTCACCACGCTTTTATGCTCCAAGGCCATGGAACCTTTCATACCAGGAATCAGGAAAAGATCTCCATCCACAAGGTATGTCCAATTGCGCTTTAAACGACCATTCATGTCTGTGCCCAGCCGGAGGAGCCAGCTATTATAGTACACCGCTAAACGATGATAGACCAGCGGTAAATCTATAGTGGACTCCATTGCCAGATCTGCACTGCCCAAAGCAATTGCAACACCGGCTTTTGCTGAAAACACCCGATCTTGATCCAGCGGTTTGCTGGCAACTATTGTGTTCCATAATGAAAACATATGTGGTATTTCAAACTCGGGTGATATCATGGCGAACATATTAGGCCCACCTATGTCCATGCCCAGGGGGCTTTGCAGTTTTTTAAGTAATGGTGTGGGATAATAAAATGAATGGACAGTTGATATAGTCCACTCGCCTTTCTGCGGCCAGCGCTGTTTTACTGTTACGTTCGGCATCAGCAATGAAGATAATTTGAAAAAGGAAATTTCCCTATTTTCACTTTGTCCCCAGCGCACCGGCTGAAAAAGTCCATATTCCCAGCGACCTTGCGGCAATGTATACGCTGTTCCGGACAGCCATTCTCCTTGTGCAAACACTTGGCTGAATAAAATAGTTAAGATAATAATTTTTTTCATTACTCTAATATAATTGCACAACTGACCGGCGCATGGTCTGATAGATGAATGGTCTCTTGTATTGCCCCCTGGTAAGTGGTTCCACTGCCGGATGCAACGTTTTTATTAGTAAAAATATAGTCCAG
>CAJXWT010000128.1 GCA_913062595.1 uncultured Fidelibacterota bacterium | reverse complement strand
TTCTGTAAAAGGTCTATGACAAAACTTATTTCTATTAAAACGCAACCTTATAACCTGCCTCTATATATTCTGTATACATCCGGTACCACAGGAAAACCCAAGGGTATAGTTCGGGACAATGGAGGCCATGCCGTAGCGCTAAACTACAGCATGGAAGCCATCTATGATGTGAACCCGGCAGATGTCTATTGGGCAGCGTCTGACGTAGGATGGGTTGTGGGGCACTCATACATTGTTTATGCCCCCTTAATGCGTGGATGCACCACAATCCTCTTTGAGGGTAAACCTGTGAGGACACCTGACCCCGGTGCATTTTGGCGTGTGATGTCAGAATACAATGTTAAATCATTTTTCACCGCTCCCACCGCATTTAGGGCAATTAAGAAAGAAGATCCTGAAGGGAGTTTTAAAGAAAAGTATGATTTATCCAATTTGAAATCTGTTTTCCTTGCAGGCGAACGCCTAGATCCGCCAACCTATGAATGGTTAGCTGGGCTTTTAGATTGTCCAGTTATTGATCACTGGTGGCAGACTGAAACGGGTTGGCCGATCTGCGCCAACATGCTTGGCATGGAATTGAAAGAAATAAAAATGGGATCTGCTACCATTCCGGTGCCAGGATTTGATGTTCAGATTCTGAATGAAAATGGTCAACAAGCTAAACCTGCGGGAACAGGAAACATTGTTATCAAACTGCCATTGCCGCCGGGATGTTTGCCTACATTGTGGAATGATGATGAACGCTATCAAAATTCCTATTTATCAAAATTTCCCGGTTATTACCTGACTGGCGATGGTGGCTACAAAGATGAGGATGGCTATGTATTTGTGATGGGGCGGACCGATGATGTGATCAATGTCGCCGGACATCGATTGTCCACCGGTGAAATGGAAGAATTGATAGGCGGACATGAAGCAGTTGCCGAATGTGCTGTAGTTGGCATTGCTGATGAACTCAAAGGACAGGTTCCTGCCGGTTTTGTAGTACTAAAGGATGGGTTTGAGGTAAACAATGAAGTACTTGAGCCTGAATTGGTACTGATCATCCGCAATGAGATTGGTGCTATAGCGAACTTCAAACAGGCAGCCATAGTAAAAAGATTACCCAAAACAAGATCCGGGAAAATATTAAGAAAAAATATAAGAATTTTAGCAGATGAAGGTCATACAGCCATTCCCTCAACAATTGATGATCCTGCTATTATTGAAGAAATAAAAGATGTTTTACAACTTAGAAAAATCGGTGTGGCGTTTCACACTTAGATGCTTGATAATGAAGCCGTTTTATATTAATATTGTCTATCCACATACTGGTATCGCCGCGCCACACCGTTACTGAATTTTAGATTCAAACACAAGGAGATACACCAATGATTCCAGGCTCTTTTGATTATCACGCGCCTTCATCCTTGGATGAGGCTATTAAGTTACTTAACGACCTGGGTGAGGATGCCAAGATCCTCGCAGGAGGTCACAGCCTTATTCCGATGATGAAATTACGACTGGCTGAACCAGTTCATCTTATCGATATCAATGGGTTATCCGATCTTGATTTTATAAAAGAAAATAACGGGTATCTCTGTATTGGCGCCATGACCCGGGAAGCAAGCCTAGAAACATCAGAACTCATCGCTGAAAAATATCCCATCCTTAAAGACACATCTCAAGTTATTGCAGATCCTCTGGTACGGAACCTAGCCACTGTTGGTGGGAATATTGCCCACGGTGACCCTGCCAATGATCATCCTGCAACTATGGTAGCGATGGATGCTGAAGTTGTGATTAATGGCCCTAGTGGATTAGTCACCAGTGGTGAACGAACTCTAAGTATTAACAAATTTTTTAAGGGTCCACTCATGACAGATCTAGCTGATAATGAAATACTGACAGAAATCCGTATACCTTTTCCAAGTGGTAAGTCAGGTGCTGCATATAAAAAACTGGAAAGGAAAGTGGGAGACTACGCCATTGCAGGAGCCGCTGCAGCATTGCATTTTGATGGTGATACGTGCAGTAAAGCGGGCATTGGGCTGACTAATGTGGGTCCGACACCGATCCGTGCTACAGAAGCCCAGGATGCACTCCTCGGTACTACCGTTTCGCAGGAAGATGCGGATAAGGCAGGGGAACTGGCGGCAGCTGCTTCCCAACCGGTTGGAGATCATCGTGGATCAGAAGACTACAAGCGTGCAGTAGTAAAAACCCTGACTTCCAGAGCGATCATGAAGGCAAAAGAAAGAGCAGAAGGAGGGAATTGATATGGCTACCCAATCGATTACAGTAACGATTAATGGAGAAGCAAAATCGGCGGAAGTTGAAGACCGTTTGTTATTGGTTCATTTAATTCGGGATAATTGCGGCTTGACAGGAACCCATATTGGCTGCGACACCACTCATTGCGGTGCCTGCACCATTCTGCTGGATGGAACAGCGGTCAAATCCTGCACCGTATTTGCCGTACAGGCCAATGGCCGTGAGGTGACTACCATTGAAGGTATGGAAGGAGAAGCGCTCCATCCATTGCAGGAAGGCTTCATGGAAGAACACGGCCTGCAGTGCGGTTTTTGCACTCCGGGTATGATCATGTCATCCAAGCACCTTTTGGATAAGAATCCCAACCCCACGGAAGAAGAAATCCGCTGGGGGATTTCAGG
>CAJXWT010000127.1 GCA_913062595.1 uncultured Fidelibacterota bacterium | reverse complement strand
TGCTCCGGAGGAGGGACTCGAACCCCCGACCTGGTGGTTAACAGCCACTCGCTCTACCAACTGAGCTACTCCGGAATGGGTGATTTATCAATATAAGCGCGGCAAATTTAGACTAATTTAAACTTCGTTCAAATTGCTACATTTCCTTTTCGGCAATTAAAGATCTTCCCTCATCAAAAAGACCATGATCCAGGTGATCCCTGTTTATATATACAATACCTTCCTCATCATGTGGTTCACCGTATTCTGAATGGATGGACTTTAAGCCTCCCAACCATTTTCGTTTATCTGATAGGTACACAAGATCACCGACTTCAGCCATCATTCGCGAAAGATCATTTTTAGAAAACAATACTTTATCAATATCATTGTCCAGTAGTTTAAAATGTACTTCTACTTTTTCTCCTACTAGTTCATTCGGAGTTGAACCTTTAAATGCTGCTTTCGCAGCAGCAATGGACCAAACAGTAAGACCATTTGTGGCTAATTCTTCATCATAGTGTCCATAATAGATGACGATCAATGGTACAAACATGATAACAATAACAGGGTAGAATAATTCAAACGTAGTTATACCAAAAACCAGTAGGAAAAAAGCTATTGTGGCGGATATAGTTATCAGCAACATAATTGGTTGTCCATTATTGGTATTTCTTACCCAAGTAATAAACCGGTTTTGCAGACTTGATGTGTAGGTTACAAAAAGGCCAACACCTACACATACAAACAGATTGTATAATGCCCGAATATAAGAATAGGGATAACTAGGATTCATTTCTATACCGTGATCAAACGGAGCAATTAACATCTCTGGATACCTGGCCCCTAAAATCATAAGTACCACACCACCCAAGAATGTAGTGATAACACCTGCTGACGAAAATCTCTTCCAGAACACACCCATAAATATCGCCACAACCAATGGTGGTGTTAGTGTTGAATGAAAATACCCATGTGCTTCATAGACCGTTGGAAATTGAACAAAAGCTAACACAGATAAAACACCTGCTGCAGTGATCGCAATTGATGTTAATCTAGCAGCAAAAAGTTCAGTTTTATCTCTTGTTTTTCTGTCACCATGACTTTTTCGAAAATATTTCATTAATGGACGATAGACATCATTTACAAATATAGCTGCGGTGGCATTGATTAGTGTGTCCACTGTAGACATCAATGCTGCTGTAAGTGCCGCCATAACAAAACCAAATACACCAGGACTTGTAACAATACTAGCCACAACAACAAAGATTTCGTCAGGACTAGTGTTGGGACTTATAATATCGGGACTCAGAGCAGATATTGCCTTCCCTAACCAACCGGCGTTTCCTACCACAATAGCCGATAACGGTAATACAAATAAAATATTTATGGCTGCTGCTTTGCGGCCTTCGTTCACACTTTTGCAGGCCATAAATCTCATCAGTAATCCTTGATTCATAAATAGAAACCCAACAGATCCTGCCACAGCATCCTGCCAGAATATCCCGACAAAATTAAAACTGGAGGGCTCATTAAAATTCGCGAGGGGTAACTTCCATGTAGTAGGTAAAAGGTCCCAAAATACCTGACCACCCCCCACATATGCGATACCAATAGCGAATAACAAAAAACCTGCAAATATCAGAATAAATCCCTGCAGAAGATCTGTGAATATCACTGCGGTTTGGCCCCCAAAGGTGATGTAAACACCCGTAATAACAGCTATCACAACAATAGCGCGCATCAGTGTAACATCCAGCGCAGTTCCAAAAATATGGAATGCCTCTGGCAGCATCGGAATAATGGCTTTACCCAGCGTTAAAAAGCCAATACCAATATACCCAATCATATAGAGCAGGAGCAGTATAGTAGCTAGGAATCTTGCTGATGGATTAAATCTTTTTTCAAAATATTCAGGAATTAATTCTACAAGCTCATCTGACATTTCGAATCGTTTCTTATAGTAAGCCATAGGGTCATTAGATAAATCCCACGCATTGGAATAAGGGTCCATTCCTCTTGTAGATAATCCAAATGTATCTTCATCTGTACCATAGCGCAATAGCGGATCAGTATTACGGGAAGCAATCTCTTCCAGAAATTTTTCTTCCGAATGACCTGATCTGAACGACTCTTTATAGGCATACTCAATGGCCCAGATATCATATATCCCCGGCCGGTTTTGGAAGAACGTCACACCACCATCAAAAATGTTGATGGGTTGATAATCCATCACTGAACCACTTATACCATAATTTTTTGTAAAAGAGGGATCACTAAGCTGTTCAATAGAATAAATAGAACTTGCCTTAAAATTATGACGAAGCCCCAATGTATGGCCCACTTCATGAAGGATGAGGTCTACGAGACCTTTATGAATATAATCCTGCAATTCTGCATCAGTTCCATTTATCTTTCCTGTGGCAGTCATAATATCCCATGCAGATGCCATTTCTTCCCGGAGATAATCACCGTACATACACATTTCAGATGAAAATTCTTCTTTGAATTCTTCAGTTTCAAAATCCATGCTCACGGGTCCAAGAAGGGGGACAACTTCTTCTGTATATGCCCGATAAAAGCTCCTGACAAAATCAGCGCTGATACGTATATCTGCATCGTAGAGTTCTCCTGTATATGGATTTGCTCTTGATGGCCCTACGGCATACCCAGAGCCAGGCTGCAATATCCAACGGACTGTATTGTAG
>CAJXWT010000126.1 GCA_913062595.1 uncultured Fidelibacterota bacterium | reverse complement strand
GTGACTACATCAATGAGTTGTCCATGGTACGCATGGGGCCAATCATTATAATTTCCAAGGCCCTCAATAGAATTCTGCTCAATATCAATGATGACAACGCTATCAATGGAAGATTCTTCCACATCAACTACGCGAGCCCGCATGCGGCTGTCATATGAACGGAACTCATAACCGTCCAATAATTCTTTGATGAAGGAAATTTTTTGGGTGCCGAGGCCTACAACAATAGCAACAGCCAGTCCAATAAGTACGCCGATACCGAGGCGTTTTAGGAGATCATTCATCTAGGATAAATTAATTACTCCTTGGAATCCAGTTCTTTGTTCCACTTGACAAAATCCAGGTCAGCATCCTTACCCTGATCAAATTCGAACATGTGGTATTTGCCATCCTTACGTACGTTGATCTGCATCCCTTCTGCCAGGGTGATCCATTCTTCCAGCGTAACCTCATAAGGTCCAGAAACCTGTGTTGGCGCCTGTATTTCTGTTACTGGGCCCAGGGTAAATTTTGGTTGACCTTCCGGGACGAACGATTTGCGTTTTTCCTGCCGTTCCTCGATAACATTCTTTGCGGCATTTACATCCACCTTACCCTCATAGACAAGTACTTCACTCTCATCTTCTCCCGCCTTGGCCCGGTATTTTGTACCGCGGATAGCTGCGACTGCTGTGGGCATTCGAACCGATACATTTTTCTTTTCGCCAAAAGCTGCTTTTGCCGATACCCAAATATTTCCTTTTTTCAAGCTGGCATTAAAATTCTTTTCCATTGGTTTCACGCTGGCTGCATTGAGCACCAATTCAGCGTTTTCACCGATGCGAACTTTTCCGCCGCCTACCAACGTGATTTCGCAGCGAGATTTCGCTAGGGTACGTATAATATCGCCCTCCTTGACCGGCAAATTGGGTTTCGCCTTGGCCCAATCGCCGGCACCGCCTGATTGTACCTCTACTTTACCAAGGGGTAACGATATTTTACCAAAATTCTTGCCGGTTGACTGATTGGCAGATAAGATAACAATCAGTACGGTGGCGATAAAAGATAATAAAAGGACTGTTTGTTTAACCATATGACACTACCTATATGTTAAATAATCATTAAAACTAATATAATAAAAAAGGGCAGAAACTCTGCCCTTTTTCATCATCAAAATATACTTATTTCACTAAGACCATCTTGCGGGTATCGCTGACAAGGATTTCACCAGTTGGCGACATAACCCGCGCCATGTAAAAGTAGACTCCACTGGCGACACGCTGACCGTTCTTATTCTGTCCTTTCCAGATAAAATTGTGGTATCCCGCCGGACGGTATTCATTATCAGCAAGTACTGCTATTTCTTCACCCAACAGATTATAGACAACCAGATTTACAGTTGCCCCATCCTGCATGGTCAGCAAAATAGAAGTCTGCGGATTGAAGGGGTTGGGATAATTCTGGCTCAGGGCATAGCGATCCGGGAATAATTCTACACCGGCATTATTTTTCTGCAAGAAATCCCGCGTACCAGCGATAAACCGGACCTTATGTTTTTCCTGTGAGTTTGGTACAGCATAACGATATACATGACGCCAGCGCAGATCCTGTGCAACGCCAAGGGTAACATCAATGGCAAACACATCAAGCTCTTCCGGTATCATATTCAGGTCTTCAAACGTAAGATATACATTGTGTTCATCATCCTGGGCCAGTATTTCCAGATCCCAGTATTCACCATCCTCTTTCGGTGCGCGGATATCCCGGGTATACGTATCAGCATATTCAGGCCAATCCCGATTATTGATACACACGGATATTCCACCAGGGACTAAAGGTGGCTCAAAAGCATCGTGACTGTCATAGGTGTCCACTGCGTCTGCAAGTAAGCCTACCTCATTGAATTGATCGCGGCCGAGGCCGTTGCGGGCCGATATATTTACCAGCCATTCATTATCCTCAAGAATGATCTCATCTGCCAGTTGTCTGCCCAACATTCCGCCGCCATCAGCGCCAGGATTAATAAACAACTTGGATGCCCCTGGTGCTTTATAGATATATCCCTTCCAGGGTTCCAGTGATGAAGCGTTGGTCCAACTACCATCATAAGTATAGAAATTCAGATCCCCCGACAATGATGTGGAATCCGTGGTGTACACGCTTGTTAATGGTATTGTGAAATCAAATGGATTCCCCACAAAGGTCCAGTCCCCACTGGTCAAATTGATCTCAAACGGCTGGTTTGTGGCAATGGTATAGATTTGGCCCGTATTAATATTAAGCCCGGCATCTTTAACAATAATAAAATAGCTCTCACCATTATTCAACTTAGAGAGACTCTCAAACTCAGTCCATGCGCCACCGCCACCGTAAGCAAATAATCGCCAGACAGTATTATCGTAATCACCCAGGTCATCGACCAGGAGATCTACTGGTGAGCTGCTCGCCGGATTACCCGGGAACGACCATAGCTGATAATTGGTTACTGCAGTCCCATTGGGAATACCTGTGGGCCAGCGATCCGTGCTAGCTAGTCCACCAGTAATAGTAACCGAAATAGATGTAAATCCTTCTACGGGTTTATCAGTTACGTTACCGGCTACGTCCACTGCGTGGAGGTAATATTCCATACCAGCAGATGTGGAAAAGGTACTGGCGATCTGATATGTACTCAAGGTAGTCATATCTACAGGCGGTTGCCAGTTGGCGTCACCGCCACGACGGTAATACAATTCTGCTGTAGCAATACCTGACTGGTCACTACCGTCTTCAGTGAATACAGCATTAATAACAACTGCGCTATTCTCCGTTGCTTCTACAACAGGATTGTGCGTGATCCCTGGCGGTGTATGATCCACTTGAATGGTTTGTGGATTGGATGTCTCAGTAGCATTCCCGGCACTATCATAGGCTGTAACTGTCCATGTATGTGTACCCTGAGCCAGACCAAAACTTGGTGTGTGTCCAGTTGAATCTGGTGAAATGTTAGCTGTTTCACTGCCACCATTCAATGACCAGACATAATGATCTAGACCAGCAGTAGCATCACTGGAAGCATCCCACTCAAATCGATAATCAGTAGCGTTATACCATGCAGCTAATGGTCTCGTAAGATCAAAAGCGTTTGGTGCTGTATCATCCCACTTAGCGGTAACGGTCATGGCATTGGCTTCATCTTTATTGCCGGCGTTGTCCTGCAGCCATAGTTTTACGGCACGGACATCGTTAGCCGGGAGTGAAAAATTAAGGGTCTGAATGCCAGAACCG
>CAJXWT010000125.1 GCA_913062595.1 uncultured Fidelibacterota bacterium | reverse complement strand
TCCACTTGTGGCCAAACCCCCTGTATTGCAAATCGTCATTACATTGGAATTATCAGGGATCAGGTTAGCGCCATGCAAGCCAAGGTTATGGCAACGCTCAATGTCATCATCCCTTATTTCATTAGCTAAATCCAATAAAGCTATTTTCAGATCAGCTACATTTCCAGAAAAGCTAGTTGCTTTTTCCTTCATCTGCTTTACCGCCCACATCAAATTAACAGCTGTAGGTCTAGTGGAACCTATTTCATCAGCCTTTAGCAAATATTGTTTAATAAAATCATTCAGTTCAGTTGCTTGAATTTCATTAGCTGCTAGTACACAGGAATAAGCCCCAGCGACTCCAATAGCTGGAGCGCCGCGAATCGCAAGACGGTAAATAGCATCACAGACTACACGGTAATCATCTGTAATAATGTATTCTTCTTCTAAAGGAAGTTTGGTTTGGTCAATTAACTTGACCTGACCATTCTGCCAAACTATTGTGGGCGTTATATCTACTAGCGTCTTTGAAGGCATAAATTATAATTATAAATCAATTTGTTCCATTTCGATTAGGTTCCACAATAACCTTTAAAGATTCCAGTCCATTTTGTACCAGGTCAAACCCGTATTGGATTTCATCTAACGCAATCCGATGGGTGATCATATCAGCTACGGGAACCTTTTTTTCTGCAATCAACGACAAGGCTTCTTTAAGATCATTTGGTGAATTTGCGTAGGTAGTTGTAACGGTTCTATCATGTTTAAAGAACAGTTTATTAATATCTATTTGAACCGTTGTGTTTGGGTCTGATGGTGCAAATAGCAGAATTGTTGATCCATCAGCAGCAGCATCAAATCCGGCCTGTACTGCATCAGGGTGTCCGGTCGTGAGAATAACTATATCAGCCTTTCTGCCAATATTATCTAGTAATTCACCTGAAATTGAACTTGCATCTTTGATAGTCACATCGGCGCCAAATTTTGCTGCCCAAGGCAACCGTGTTTCATTTATGTCACAAGCAATAATAAACTCAGCGCCCCGAGCCTTTGCTAAGGCAATATGCAGTACACCAGAAATACCACTGCCAATTACAACCACAGCGTCGCCTTTTTGGATACCTGCCCGATTTTGCCCGCGTAACACACAAGCCAATGGTTCGGCAAATGAAGCTTCTTCGTACGTCACATTTTTTGGTATGGGAAAAACGCCTAACCGAGTGTTGATTTCCGGTAAACGCACATATTGCGAGAAACCACCAGGATCGTATGTAGTGGAATGTAATGTTTTACACATGGTCTCATGCCCTCTTTGGCAATACCTGCATTCAAGACAAGGTACATGGTGAGAAACAACTACTCGATCACCAATTTTAAGGTGATTTACACCCTTGCCAACCTTAATAATATCACCAGCTGTTTCGTGCCCGAGAACCAAAGGAACACTGTCCCTGCGGTACCATTCCATCAAATCGCTTCCGCAAATACCACTGGCCAAGATTTTTATTAGGCATTCCCCCTCATTGATTTGGGGAACCGGTCGATCTTCTACCCGGATATCCGTATTACTATAATAATTGGCAATAAGCATTATTTAAAGAGAACTCTTATATTGTTCGTAAGCTTCTTTAGGGTCAACACCCTGCACAACAACTGAACGTACAGCTTGGATCATATTTTCTGGCGAATCCGATTGAAAAATATTACGACCCATATCCACACCAGCGGCACCATCACTAATTGCGTTACGAGCAAATTTAAGCGCATCTAATTCCGGTACCTTCTTGCCGCCAGCTATAACAACTGGGACGGGACAAGCAGCAATAAGGTCACTAAAACCTTCACAATAATAGGTTTTAACAATATCGGCACCCAATTCCACCGCAATGCGCGATGCCAGGGATAGATAACGCAGATCGCGATTCATATCCTTCCCCACTGCTGTTACAGCCAATACAGGAATACCAAAACTATGAGCATCATTAACTAGTTTTGAGAATTCAACAATAGTCTGATGTTCATATGCACCGCCAATATAAATCGAAAATGCAACTGCTGAAACATTCAAGCGAATTGCGTCTTCAATAGATACACATAGCTTTTCATTGGATAAATCTTCATTCAGTATGCTATTGCCACTTGAAACACGCAATACAATAGGAATATTGGTGCGTTTGGGAATACTATTCTGCAAAATTCCCCTGCTAAGCATCAGGCTATCTGCATGGGGCAATAATGGCACAATTGTTTCCCGTGGATTTTCTAATCCTGAAGTTGGTCCCATAAAATACCCATGATCAATGGCAAACATGACTGATCCTGTGCCGTTTGGAAGGCCCGGCAACACTCTATCTAATCGATTTCTTAATCCCCAACTCATAATATTTACTCCTTCAATATTTACAAGGTTAATAGATAATTTGAATATAATCTTTAAATTATCAAACGATGCTGAAATTTACGTAATCAATTAGTAAAATCAGAAAAAATAGTATCACCTAGCGGAAAAGTATTATTTAATTACATTTTTATGATAAATTAATGGAAAAGAGTAACTTCGCCCCCGTTATTACGAAAACGGCATTATTTTTATGGTAATCCGATGTCATTAAAAGCAAGAATTAAAAATAAAAAAGCTCGAGTAGGTGTAATAGGCATTGGTTATGTAGGTCTCCCCCTGGCCGTTGAATTTGCCAAGGCAGGATTTTCTGTTACCGGTATTGATGTTGATGAAATCAAGGTAGCAGCGATCAATGCTGGTGAAAACTATATTCCTGATATTGCAGAAGACACACTAAAGGCATTAGTAAGCAGCGGTAATTTACAAGCCACCAAAGATATGGACATCATTGCCGATCTGGATGCGGTAGCGATTTGTGTGCCCACACCGTTGAGCAAGGTTGGTGACCCGGATATATCCTACATTATTGCAGCAATTGATGATATTAACCGACACATCCATAAAGATCTATTGATTATCCTGGAGAGCACCACTTACCCGGGTACAACCCAGGATATTGTATTCACACGCCTGGAGAAATCGGGACTGACGGTTGGGGAAGATTATTATTTATGTTTTTCACCGGAACGGATCGATCCAGGGAATGAAAAATATACCATCGCGAATACACCAAAAGTTATTGGCGGTGTCACTGCAGCGTGTACCAAATTGGGGACGCTGCTCTATGAACAAATAGTGGATGAAGTTGTGACCGTTTCCTCACCAGATGCAGCAGAAATGGTGAAACTGCTGGAAAACACGTACCGCTCGATCAATATTGGTTTGGTCAATGAGGTAGCGATCATGTGCGAAAAACTGGGCATAGATGTATGGGAAG
>CAJXWT010000124.1 GCA_913062595.1 uncultured Fidelibacterota bacterium | reverse complement strand
AAAAACTGGATGAACTGGATTTTGGAAAATTAGACGATTCAATTAAACCCATACAAAAGCTAAATGAATCAATAACAACAGACAATAAAATTATCAGGGTTACTAAGGGAACACAATGGGTATGGTTTCATAAAAACCAGAAAAATAAATTTTTCCAGCACCAATATCGGGTGACAGATTTGTCCAATCGCATGGGTTTACGATTAATAGGAAATGCGATTAATACCAAAAAAGAAAGTGAGATAACCACTGCGGGGATACCGTTGGGCGCAATACAAATACCCGGTGATGGGCAGCCGATCATATCATTTGTTGAACATCAAACAACTGGTGGCTACCCAATTATTGCAAACGTCATAAGCGCTGACCTCAGAAAAATAGGACAATTAAAACCAGAAGATTGTTTTCAATTTGAATTAATCAGTTTTGGTGCAGCAGAAAAATTAAAGGTCGATCAAGAAATATTTTTACATTCCTTACACTATGATTGATGTAAACAGTGATGTGGGTGAAATAACCCAACTTCTAGAAGATGGCACTTATTATCAAATAATGGATTATATCACTTCGATAAATATTGCCTGTGGTGGCCATGCCGGTGATTACAATTTTATGAAAGCCATGATCCGTATGGGAATTGAGAAGAACGTGAATATTGGCGCACATCCCAGCTATCCAGACAAAGAAAACTTCGGCAGGAAAATAATGGTTATGGAGCCCCCTGATATAATGGAAACGGTGATGAAGCAAATAGAGGATTTATTTGAGATTGCGGCGGCAGAAAAAACAGCACTACATCATGTGAAACCACATGGAGCGCTGTACAATCAAGCAGCAAAAAGCAGCACTATTGCTCAGGCGATTGGTTTAGCGGTAAAGCAAATTGATCCGCAATTGACTATTGTGGGTTTATCAGATTCAATAATGATCGATACCTGGAAAGATATGGGGTTAAATGTAACAGGAGAAGCATTTGCAGACAGGAATTATGAAGCGGATGGATCACTTAGAGATCGGAAATTCGACAATGCACTGATAACAAATCCTGCTCAAGCGGCAAAGCAAGCAAAAATGATCACAAATGATGGTAAAATTATTTCTGTGGATGGCAATACTATATCGATTAATGCGCAAACAATTTGCATTCACAGTGATACACCAAATGCTTTAGCGATTGCTAAAGCAGTAAAAAATATAGGGTACTAAAATATGAGACAAATCATGTTAGGCAAAACTGGTGCCGAGGTGTCCGCAATAAGTCTAGGCACCTGGTCCTACGGTGGTGCCAATAAACAAGGTGAAATACCAGTGGGCTGGGAAGGGCAACAGGATGATGACTCTATTAATGCATTGCTACGTTGTCATGAAATTGGTATCAATCATTGGGATACAGCAGATGTATATGGTAATGGTCGATCAGAACAGGTGATTGGTTCTTTATGGGAGCAAATTCCGCGAGCCGATATATTTTTGGCCACAAAAGTTGGTTGGGACGCTGGTGAATATGGTCACTTTTACCATCCCATACATATGCGTAAACAGATGGAGCAATCATTAATTAATTTGCAGACTGATTGTGTTGACTTGCTGTACCTGCACCACTGCAATTTTGGAAAACAGCATGAATACTTTAGTGACGCCTTAGAAACGATTCGTCGCTTTCAGGAAGAAGGTAAAACACGCTTTGTAGGTTTATCTGATTGGGACCTGTTCAAAATTATGAAGTATATCGATGATGCACAGCCAGACGTGGTGCAGCCTTATCGTAATGTTATGGATGATACATATGGACCATCAGGCCTAAAAGATTGGATCGATGAGCACAATGCTGGCGTATGCTTTTTTTCACCAATTAAGCATGGATTATTAACAGGTAAATACACAAAACCAGCAACATTTGGTGCTGGTGATTTTCGCGCCAATGTAGATGATTTTACTAAAATAGATGTAATTGAAAAAATGCAGGAAAATAAGATCTTGCTTGAGGAGAGATTTTCTGATCATCCATATCCTGTGATGCGCGGGATAATTGATGCACTTTTAATAGACGCACCATCAGGCTGTGTACTGCTTGGTCAGCGTAATATAGACCAGGTTAACTCTGCAGCTACATTAGGTGGAAAAATATCGCAGCAAGATGTAGTTTGGATTAAATCGTTATATTCTTATCCTTAATAAATATGGGAGAACAAACAAATGAACGTTATTAAATATTTAAACAATAATATATCATTTTACAATATGTTGATGCTTTTTTGGGGTTTGTTCTGGCTGTTAAATGGGTTGGATAAATTTTTTAATGGAGATTTTATTCCAAACCCTGAATCATATGCAACAAAAGCTGTTATTATTAACCTTGATGGAAAAGAAACTTATAGTATACAACCTGTGGAACCCTATGGATGGTTTGGTGTAAACAGAGACGCTAAAATGGTCGGATATTTCAAACGTTTAAATTTACCAGAATGGATGGCGTTATCTGCTCTCTATACCATGGGTTCGATTGAAACTGTATTAGGATTATCTTTATTGCTGGTGTTAATGTTTGGAAAAATTCACTCAGATTGGAACCGACTAAATATGAAAATGATTATCGCAATATTTTCCCTATTCAGTATTTTCGATATCTTATTTGGAGATCGAATGGAGCTTTGGGAACACGGTACATTCCTTATTTTGGCAACTATTCACTACATTTATTTTCTTTTTGCTATACCCGGTGAAACATTCAATAGTATTCGGGACAGTTTATATAAAAAAGCCAAAGAATTATGAAAGAATTTTAGCCGCGTAGGGCATAGAAAAACAGCCCGGGTAAATGTAGTGGGCCTGGATTTGCCTGGAAATAAGTGAAGCGCCTAGAGACATTATGCGCTTGTTTGTTCGTAACAAACCAAGGTGGTTTGGGAAACATGTGCAACTCACCTTTTAAAATATTGCGCGGAAATGGAGTAAAGGGTGCATATACTACCGTCTTTTCCGGTTTTTCAAACAAACGGGTATTATGTACTACACCAATACCACTTTGAATATCAGTACTTGTATGTCCGGGGAAAGCTCCCCAAGTACACTCAGCAGTTAAGAAAGCTAAAGCACACCAAGTGTTCACACCAATCGATCCATAACGTAAATCTGCAATGGCATTTTCGAAATCAGGCCCTAGTTCTTTTATTGTTTTTGGATGAATAAGAATATTCGCACCAAGCGTTCCCCACAGCTTTTCATTGCAAAATTGTACGGCATTTTTCAGGTATTCACTTGGATTACTTCCAGGTAAGGATGTCTGCCCCAATGCGCCAACGAATACCTCCTGATTAAACAAATATTCATCCGCATTATCATTATCAAGACCGGTAATCAAAAGCCTGGGTAATTCACAGGCATCGGAATCATCCAGACCTTCGCAATTCTGGTATGCTTGTTTTACGCCATCATGTCGATCATGTGCACCAGGGTAATAAGGTTCTCTAGGTGTGGCAGTTGATATTGTTGATTTAACCTCAGCAAG
>CAJXWT010000123.1 GCA_913062595.1 uncultured Fidelibacterota bacterium | reverse complement strand
ATTATTGTATAATCAATTGTAGTAGCGCAGTCTTCAGGGCAGTTGGTCTCTGTTTCAGGGCCACCACAATTACCGTCTCCACAACATGGTGCGCCAGGAGGTACTTCACCACAATCTGGAGGATCTCCTCCTCCGCCGCCACCTCCGCCACCGCCAAACCCAGTACCAAGGGTACCAGCGAAAGCACCGATTATATATGGTGACGTAAAATTCGTATGATAATGATAGATACTATCCGGAAAATCGGGTGTTGGGCCAAATTCACCATGGTAATCATCAAGATTTTGGGCATTATTGCCATCGGGATTTTTTGGACCATAAACAGGGAATCCATCTCCGGCAAATCCTAGAAAATTGTCTTCGGTAACTGTGATTAACGATTCTGGAGGAAAATGGTAATGATACCGTCCCTGAGGGGCTGGATGTCCGTTCCCAGGGTCAAACGATTGGATAACCTGGTTGGTTAATGTTTCCGTTGGTGACTCATATTCGTTGAAAAATGGTACCCCGTTTATGGAAACACCAATAGGCCCCAGGAATGTGTCCGCTGGTCCATTTGGATTTATTGCAGGATATAACGGGATACGAAACTCATAACCTTGCTGAGCAATACGGTTAGGGTTCAAATTCATATTTGCTGGTGTCTGCATCCAAAGATCATTGATACCGTCCCCATCACTATCGAGCCAGTAATAAAATCCATTTTGGGTCTGACCATACGTTTGTACAAAGTAAGGGCTTAAGTGACTGGGCACTCCGTCGCCTTCGATGACTATTTCATCCCCATCAACGTATATTGTCACGGTCGAGTCAAAATAATCGAACAGGATAGTCATGTCCGGTGGATCCTGCGCCTGCATTAACGTGGGTAGTGATAATGCGAAAAAAAGAAAGGCTTGTCTTGTTTTCATTCTTTCGATCATTATGATTCATACTCCTTTTTAAGTACATGGATATCTTCTATCAGGCGATTGATCTCATGGGGCTTGGTACCATTATAAATCCCGCGCAGTCTTCTATCTTTATCCACCAGAACTACATTTTCAGTGTGGATAAAGCCATATTCACTCAAGTCCGGCTCATAGGAAATGGCGAAATACCCTTTCCGGGAAATACCATAAAGATCTTCCTTTGAACCGGTAAGCAAATGCCATTTCGTAGATTTGATATCATGCATTTCAGCAAAGGCTTTCAAAACTTGTACTGAATCGTGCTCCGGATACACAGTATGGGATAAGATTAATACATCATCATCATCAATAAATGCGTCCTGTATTCGTTTGGTGTGTTTGGTAAGGGTAGGGCAAATACCCGGACAAGTCGTGAAGAAAAATTCCGCCACATAGATTTTGCCCGCAACCGTTCTTTCATCGATTATATTGCCATTCTGATTAGTGAATTCAAAATCATGAACAATATGTGGTGCAGTACTATTTTGTATTGATTCATCCACCCAGTCAGGATCCAAGTCCGCAGTGGTATATATGGGGAGGCGAAAGTCACTATTATTGCCCTCGCTGACGCTGATAAAAGTGATCAATCCGATCAATCCAAATATGCTCAGTAATGCTGTTCTCAATTTTCTATCCTTCTGGAGGTTGGCATAATGCTGCACCCATGTATCCATATCGTTTTCCATTAACATATGTATACTTGAAACGTAAATCACCGTTTTCCTTCCAACCGATTTGCTCACCCTGCTGTTTTCCTGCTTGGAATTTCATTACTCTGGAAAGGATACCGTCCCGATACCATTCCTTTTGTTCTCCTTCTTGAAGACCATTTTTGAAATTCTTACTGTAGCGTATTTGTCCAGTAGGGTACCATTCGCTGTATTGACCATTACGCTTCCCGGATTTATAGGACTGTTTTGCCTGCTGTGTCCCATCCTGGTATTGTGAATTAACAATACCTGAGAACGGTACATTTTCAAAATAGATAATCCCCCGATCCCTACGTAGCAGGCGATCATTACGATTTACTGTTAATTCCGGTTCGAAACATCCAAAAAAGAGAATTGCAACGAAACAGTAAAGAATAGTTGGTTTTAATCCTACCATAGAGTGCTGGTTAATAATTAGTAATGAATTTTAAAGGTAAAATTCCCATCTAAATGTCTTGAATTAGACTAATAAACAATGTGTAATGTAAAAAAATAATTACCATAAAGAAAAAGCCCCCAAAATTCTGGGGGCTTTTTTCATTGTAATAGCTGACCTCCGGAAAAGCCAGCATCAGTAATTATTATAATACTGATCCTTTGGAGGTCAGCATGCTACTTGAATTAGACAACTGATCACCTCCTTTCTTTTGATTATGTACAACATGGTTACACTAAAATTTATTAATATACTGGCCAGTGGACAAACACTGAAAAATAAAATATTGTATTTAGGGATAGACCAGGGATTTAGATCAAGAGTTTGCCAGTGTATGAATTCCTTTTCGAAAAAAATAAATCACAAGGCCCAAGGAGATCACAACAGAAATTAAAACCCATGCTGCCAGAAAATACAACTCAGAAAAATTTAGCACATTATCATTCAACCAACGTTTTACGATACGATAGACAGGGTTGGCGCCAATAAAAATAATTAGTACCTGTAAAGCTGTTGCAGTAAGTAAAAATATTATCGCTCCCATACTGCCCATGGTTAATGTCTTGTTTTCGGATTTAAAATCGGCGTAGGCAGAACCGAATCCTAGGGCCAAGGCAACCACTGTCCAGGTAATAAATAGATTCGTAAAAATAGAAATCCACCACATTGGTCCTTCAATATGAAGAATTCTGTTACTCATGATAATGAGAGTTAGGGAAAGAAATGTAAATGGAATTACATAGAACAAATATTTGTACCATAGAAATCGTCTGATAGATAAGGGCGAGGACCTGATGTGGTAAAATGCACCGCCTTCTGCTCCGATAGATGGAAAAACAAATCTTGCCGATAATGATGTAATAATGAAACCGGCTAAGCCAATATTCAGGAAGGATATTAAGTTGGTAATAAATTCCTCGGAAAATGCGGCCCGTTCGATGGGCAAAAGTTTAAAATTATACAAATAGATCACTACCAGCGCAGCGATCATGAATAACTGCGACCATTCGACCGAGTCCCGGGCAAAGATCTTGGCTTCTTTACTAAAAACCCATTGCCAGGTACCTGATTTGAATTTTCTTCTATTCCCAAATTTGTGGTGACCACCAAATGATTCCTGGGATTTTGAGTAACCTGGAAAAAACCACAGCTTCATAGCCCCTTCTCCCAAGAAATAAAGCGCAAAAGGCGTGAGTAGCAATAAACTCAGTAACAACCAGTCTATTTCCAGGTCCAATAGATAAAGGGAAAGGAAATTTGCAGCCCAGCCAGCAGGTATATATGGTGCGGCTGGTTTTGATATGGTAGAAAGATATTCGATAAGGTTTCCATATTCCTCAGGGTTAACCATATTTTCCGGTTGTAACAGGCGTATTAAAAAAATAATCAATACGCCAAAGCATAGGGAGAGATA
>CAJXWT010000122.1 GCA_913062595.1 uncultured Fidelibacterota bacterium | reverse complement strand
ATTGATAATCAAAAATACGGCACTTTTGTTTTACTACATTTTGAAACAGAAGAGGCCTCTGGTATTGCTGGTTTTGAATTATATATGAAATTAAATACATCTGTTCTAAGAGCTCAGACTATAAGATTAAAATCACGTCCATCTGAAACCGTTCTAAAAAAATCAATTTCATCGAGTTTGGTGGATGAATCCCAACACTCAGTTAAAGAAAAGTATAAGTCTAGTGAGTTAAGAGAACATAGTTCAGCAGATGATCATAGTACAGAACCAGCTGAGCACGAAAATATGACAGAGAAAGACGAAGGTGAATCAATACCCGAAGCGATTAATACCGATACTGATTCTGAGCAAGAATAATTTAGCTAAAATAGAATAGGGGAATATTATGGCATTTGTTAGCAAAAGGAAATATTGTTATTTCAAAGAAAATAGCATCACAGAAATCGATTATAAAGATGTTAAACTTCTACGCCGGTTTACTACTGAATATGGTAAAATAATGCCGCGTAGGGTAACTGGCACTAATTCGAAGATGCACCGTAAACTTGTCCGGGCAATTAAGCGTGCGCGTAACATTGCATTAATGCCTTACGTTAATGTTGAAAGCGATTAATTATCTACTATTAAACTAAGGGAGTTACATTATGGATGTAATTTTACTTCAAGATGTTGAAACCTTGGGCACTGCAGGTAATATTGTGAAAGTAAAACCAGGTTATGCTCGGAATTATCTGTTTCCAAGAGGGTTTGCGTTGCGATCATCTAACCGGAACCGAGCCGTAGCTGAAGAAAAGAAACGCAATGTAGAAATGAGGGCCAAGCGACTTGAACAAGCAAATCAGACTTTGGCAAACAAGATAAGTAAAACTGAATTAACATTTGAGATGCAAGTCGGTGACGAGGAAAAAATGTTTGGCACTGTAACGACAAAGGATATCCAGGCTGCTTTGGAAGAGAAAGGAATTTCTATAGACAGAAGTGCGCTAATGTTAGAAGAATCAATTAAGGCGTTAGGTATTTATCATCTACCTGTCAACCTTGCTGGCGAGCACACAGCGGAAATAAAAATATACGTCATCAAAACTTAGTCTATCGTCTATATTTGTAAATAGACCCTCATGTTATTGGTTAATTTCTTTAGTGAGGGTTTTTATTGTACCCTTTTTATTGCCCCTCTATTTTTAACGATCATGTATGCCGATATTGCATTTCCTATCTCCAGCTATCAGGTATTTACTTATCGCATACCGCTCAAATTGCAAAATAGTGTCAAAATAGGTGTTCGCGTCAAGGCACCATTTCATAAACGTAAAGTGAATGGTGTTGTTGTAGCAATCAGCGACACTACGGATTATAAAGGGACAGTGCGCTCCATAGATTCTTTAATTGACAATGAATTAGTGTTAGATAAGTATTTATGGCGCTTGTTAGAATGGGTAAGCGATTATTATTTAACTCCCCTGGGTCAGGTTGCGCAGACAGCTTTACCCGCAAGATTGTCATCGCGGTATAAGCCGCCAAGTCGCATAGTGGTTGCTTTTCGAAAGGCTCCAGACGTTGCACTAACTAATGCTCCAGTTCAAGAAAGAGTGCTTAGGTATCTTCAGCAAAAAAAAGGGCCTGTTATATTAAGTGTACTTAAAGATATTACTTCCAACCCGTCATCTGTTTGTAAAGCATTACTAAATAAAGGTTTGATCACTTGGGATGAACAGGATCTATTACCTGATGTTACTGGCTTTACCTTTTCTCCAATTCACAAAAAAGTAAAATTCACTAAGGAACAAATACGTGTTTTGGTAGATCTGCGTGAAGGATTGGAGAGTAAAAAATTCATTCCATTTTTATTACATGGAGTCACCAGTAGCGGTAAAACTGAAATTTATATAGATATTGTTCGACAGACCCTTGAGAGTGGTAGGTCCGTTATTCTTTTATTACCAGAAATCGCACTTACTCCTCAGGTAGCAGGGCGTTTCCGAGCGGTATTTGGAGATACAGTGGCGCTGTGGCATTCAAAGCTAACCCATGCTACACGCGCCTGGACATGGAAGAAGATTTGTGCTGGAGAATTCAAGGTTGTCATTGGTGCTCGTAGTGCAATTTTCGCACCACTAAAAAATCTTGGTCTTGTCGTGGTTGATGAAGAACAGGAACATTCGTATAAACAGGATTCCACTAATCCCAGATACCATGCACGCGATGTAGCACTTATGCGCGGTAAAATACACAGAATCCCGGTTTTACTGGCCAGCGCCACGCCCAGCTTGGAGAGCTATTATAACCACATTCAGTCTAAGTTTAAGTATTTGCATTTAACCAAACGGTACGGTGGCGCTAAATATCCGCAGGTTTACATTGTGGATATGGAGCGTGAACAGGAAGAGTCTGGTAGGACGGGGCAGATATTATCAGGATTTTTGCTGGATAAAATTGAGGAACGTCTGCAGAAAAAAGAACAAGTGATTCTTATGCAAAACCGTCGTGGGTTTTCCCCTGTTATACGTTGTGGTGATTGTGGAGTTTTGGATATGTGTCCTGACTGCAATGTCCCCATGGCCTATCATCGCACCGGGCCTGCATTAAAGTGTCATTTTTGTGGACACTGTATTGATAAACTTTTGGCGAATTGCGGAAGTTGTAATAGTACAAATATTCGAATGTTTGGTACTGGCACACAAAAGATCGAGACTATAATTGGAGAAACATTTCCAAATGCATCGCTTGTCCGCGTAGACATGGATACATCCAGAACCGTTACAGCGTTAACAAGTGCAATTAGCAGTTTTGCCTCCGGAGATGTGGATATTCTTCTTGGGACCCAGATGATATCGAAAGGCTTGGATTTCGAAAATGCGACATTAGTTGGAATAATTAATGCTGATACAGGATTGTTTCTGCCTGACTTTCGATCGGGGGAACGATTATTTCAGTTAATATACCAAACTGCTGGTCGAGCAGGGCGTGGAAAAAAACCGGGTGAAGTCGTTATTCAGACCTATAATTATGATAATCCTGTAATAAAATATGCTTCCAGATTAGATCTGAAAAAATATTATAATATTATCCTAAATGAACGTAAAGATCTGAATTATCCACCATTCAGTTGGATGGCAAAACTAGAGATCTCAGGGAGAAATAAAAATAAGCTGCAAATAGTGGCTCAAAAAATTCGTGATAATCTAAAAAATCCTTATACTGGTTTGGAAATTCTTGGCCCAGTTGATTGTTATTATGAACGTTTACGGAACAGATTCCGCATGCAGATCGTATTAAAATCCTATAAGACAGCAGACTCAAATGGAGGAAAACTTCATAATTATATTAAGGAAAATTTTCCCAATGGAAATTATTTAACCAATTCTGGGGTAAAAATAGCTATTGATATAAATCCAGTCTCGTTGTTATGAAGTTATTGAATGTTATCAACATAATATTATTGATTGCAGTCAGAATTAATGCTACTGCTTATGAAGCGCTTAATAGTTGGTATCATCCCCACACACTTGCCATGGTGGGCTCAGGATC
>CAJXWT010000121.1 GCA_913062595.1 uncultured Fidelibacterota bacterium | reverse complement strand
CCCAGTTCCAGCGTAGTGGGTAATTCAAATTCCGATAAGCTAATACGCCGCGGTTCAGTGTTAGTACCAGGTTCAGTGCCTTGAGGCTGGTGGAATTCCTCTAAATCAGCTCCATTAAAAATCATGCTCAAACCCAGATTTCTAATAGATGCACCAATTTTTATACCATTTGGACTTGTTTTATACTGTACACCTGCGTCCAAAGCAAAACCAGTAGCAGATTCACGCATAATTGATTCATTAATAATTTTAATATCTGCGCCAAAAAGTATCCGGTCGGTCATTTGGCGGGAATACAGGAATCCTAATGTAATAAAACTTGGTGAATATGTTTCTCCTGTCCCGTCAGGCAGGTCAGCTGTTGTTACATCAATATCACCAAAATTTAAAGATTTCAGTGAAATACCAAACATATTCTTTCCGCCAAAATTTGATGCCACTGCCGCATAGGTAATATCAATACCTGCTATCCAGGATAAATGGGTAAACATAGCTTCTCCGGTGCCGGACATTCCGGCAATACCAGCAACATTCCATTCTGCAGCTTCAATGCCACTGATGCCAGCAACGAAAGCTCCCGACATGGCCGTCCCTCTGGAACCAACAGGTATCAAGAGTTCTTGTGCACCAGCGGTCCCGCGGCGGCGTTTACTGCCCGCTTCGACGATACTGCTGATAAACATAGGTACCAGCAAAGTAATGATGATCATTCTATTTACATGTTTTCTATTCATATTTTTTATGCTCCAATGGAAGTTTAATAGACGTCCAAACGTTCTTCAGGCATGAAGACCGCCAGTTTCAAAATCTTCTCACCTACATCTTCAACATCGATATGGGCGATATACATACCGCTTGCAACTGGAATACCGGCCGTATTGCGTAAATCCCACTGCGCGCGACGATCAGGATCATTTTCTGACGTAATTACTTTATCTATTTTGGCAATCATGTCGCCCGCAATCGTGAAGATACGAATTGTTGTCGTGCCTACTCCCAGATTCGTGAAGAATACAAATCGGTTCAGCTGATTACGCTCTTCTGGGTTTCGTCCAAAATATGGATTTGGGAATACATTAACATTATCAAGCTCAGCATCCGCTGACTGCAATCCTTGGCCAGTAAATGTATAGGTATCTGTTCCCGGTATTATGGGATTTTTGAATGTAACTACAAACTCATTACCGCTTTCATAGGATGTGCTGCTTTTGTTAAAAGTAAACATCCAGCCCATGATTCCTGAATCAGAATAGTGATCATTAAGCATGGCCCCGGTATAATCTCTGTATACAGGCATGAAATATATTGTCTTGGCAAACATATTGCTGCCAGGGTTTTCTTCATCGGCCTCATAAAGAGGTTTGCTGCCGGCAGCTAGGTAAACAGCTACATCAACACGGCGGTCATCCTCAACAGTATGCAGTTCAAAGGGAACCCACGCTGTGTCCGGGGTTCCGGCGATCAAACCGCTTACATTGAAGAAAGTGGCGATAGATCCGGCATCCGAAAAAATAACTTTCAGATCCAATTGCAGAAGTTCAGGCCCTGGTGCATCTTCCGGTTGGGTCACAGGCAACGGCGCCAAGAACTCTGCCCATGTACCTGAGCCTGAAGCAGATAAACCGCCAAACACAAGCTGGGTAGATGTATCCGCATCAACAGTCGTAGTAGCTGTTGAATAACCGGATGGCGCAGCATAAGTCGCGTTTCTTGCACCCAGAATAAACCCATCTGTGATTTCTACGTTTGTAGCATAATTGGGTAGATCTACAAATTCCAGATCAGAGTTTTCATAATCATAATAATCTGGCGTAGCAGGGAAAAGAGCATCTGACATAACCACTTGATTATTATCCGTATCTGTTAAATACCAGTAGTAAACCGAATCCACCATATCAAATGAAATATTATAACTATTATTTGTCAGTTGATAGGGGTCCACAACGTGAGGCAAGAATGTTGCGTCAGAAAGGCCCGTGTGTGTAACGGCCAGAGTATCATTAAAACCGCTGGCTAATGCACTGCCCAAGCCTGGTCCTCCAGGAACGACTTCAATTGCATTTTTGGGGCTTTCGATCACTCGCTGTGCTGCATCCGGGTCATAAGCAAAAGCTGTAACAGCAAAATAGTATTTCCTGTGATTAATAATATCACGGCTATTGATTACATCATATGTTATCTCAACAAAGTGATTAATACCAGAGTCCGTCCCAAACTGTGCAGGCAGTTCAAGGAGTTCACCTGTATCTTCATCCAGGGTTAGATCCAGAATTGTTTTTATATCATCGACAATATCATATGTTTGAATCCGTGTCCAGGGACCATTTAGAGAAGCGCCCTGGTATATATTGTACCCTTGGAAGGTATAATTACCGCAAGCATAGTTTTCAATAACATCACTGTTTTCCTCAAAAGTCAATAGCACTTTCTTATCCAGTTGTGCAAATTCAACAGTGGGTGATGATGGCGAACACACATTAAAATTTGCATCGAATGCACCTTGCGCAAAATTATCAAAATATAACATTTTTGTAATGGATTTGGCCCAGTTGGACCCCGCAGCAATAATCATGGCGCCTACCACTTCCTGGGTATCACCGGGAGCAAAATAAAACGGGCCGGACGTCATCAAATAACGGCGGTCACCCGGAACATCATCGATCCAACCCACACCTGTTACTGGATCACCGTTATGTACGAATACTGATGGTTCATTCGTTGTAGGATCAATGTATGGGTCCCCTGTGTTGCCAACCAAACCATTCATATAACGGTACGTTTCTTCTGCCGTTTCAGGATCTGAAAAGTTGGGGTTGCCATTGATGTATTTGGCGAAGGAGGTTAAGCTGAGTTTTTTCTTATCTGGAAAATCACGTAAATAATAACCTTTACCTTGGCCCCAGGTCAATATTGTCGCTGTATCACCGGGAGAGTCAACAATCGGGCCCTGAAAAAAGTCACCACCGACTGCAGGGACTTCTACACCGTATGTTTGATCCCCATCTGCATCATTATATGTATAGCCCACACTAAGCTCTGTATTACAGGCTACCAGGTCATCAGTAGCGTCACCGACATCATCATCGTGCCACATGGATACAAATACACTATCCAATTCATCGGATCCTTTGTTTATAATCACCCAGCGCAGGAACATAATATTGCCCATGGCACCAGCCTGGTCAAAACCAAAAATAGAGGTCTGAACATCTACATTCATGGGCGGTGTGCCCCACAGTGGAGTATGGGTTGCTGCATCACCGTCATTCATAACGTGCCAGTGGAACATATCACCTAAAATTTCAGGATAATCACCCAGCTCAGGGTCATAATTACCATCACCATTTATATCCACCCAGGGCGCGCCATCGTGAACCGGCCAATTTTCAAAATCATTTGAGGGTAAATCCGTTGCTACCATCTCTGTAAACAAACTGGAGCCTTCCAATGTACTAACGGGTAAATCCAACGTCATAGAGCTAAAGGTAGCCCAGTCGTTTTGCAGGAAAGCTTCTACTTCTTTCTTTTG
>CAJXWT010000120.1 GCA_913062595.1 uncultured Fidelibacterota bacterium | reverse complement strand
CTTTTTATTACCTGCCATATATGTATTGTTTCGATCCAGAAATGCTGGATCCTACCTATTGGGAAGGAAAAGTTGCCGTGGTTGGTGCTTCCTTGCCTGGATTAATGGATTTACGTAATACGCCGGTGCAGGAAACATTTGCCGGTGTGGAGATCCACGCCAATACCATGCACAGTATTTTACAGAATGAATTTGTCGCCACAACCAGTCGACAAAAGAACTTTAGCACTATATTGATCCTTAGTATACTGCTTGGGTTCATTGTAAGTATATCAAAGAAGCCTCTCTATACGCTTCCAATTCCATTGCTGGGTATCCTTGCCTGGTTTCTATACTGTTATAATCAGTTTTTCAATAGTTTGGTCATGTGGGAAATTATCCGTCCTTCCATATCCCTTGGCGGGACCTATCTAGGTGTTTTCCTGTACAACTTCCTGGTCGCAGAGAAGGATAAGCGCTTTTTAAAAGACACTTTCAGTACCTACATATCTCCCGAATTAATTGATCAGATGTTCGAGGCCAAGGAAGAACCGCAGTTAGGCGGCAAGGAAGGCTACCATACAGCATTCTTTACGGATATACAGAGTTTCTCTGCATTTTCAGAAAAGTTGACCGCTACTGAACTGGTAGAACTTTTGAATGATTATTTAACAGAAATGACGGATACACTCCTGGAAAATAAGGGTACTCTTGATAAATATATAGGTGATGCAATCGTAGCCTTTTACGGGGCGCCCGCACCAGTGGAGGATCATGAATATCATGCTTGTTTGACGGCTGTATTGATGCAGGAGAGGTTAAGTAAAATGCGTGATAAATGGCGCGGTGAAGGCGATCGCTGGCCGGAAATTGTGCACAATATGCAAAATCGGATCGGGATCAATACTGGGAAAATGGTGACCGGGAACATGGGGTCCACAATGCGCATGAATTATACAATGATGGGTGATACAGTAAATTTAGCTGCTCGACTTGAATCATCGGCAAAGCAATACGGTATTTATATTCAAGTTGCCAATGAAACCTATCGCGCCTGTAAGGACAAGTTTGTCTGGCGAGATCTAGATTATGTCAGGGTTATGGGGAAAACAGAGCCAGCACAAGTGTATGAACTGATTGCAGTGGCTGGTAATGATACAGAGCAGGAGAAAACGTTTCTAAAGGCCTATCATGAGGCACTTGAGTTATACCGCAACCAGGACTGGGACAAGGCTATAGCCGCGTTCAAGGCTGCCGATGAACTGGAAGATATGTTCCCGGGCCGAAAAACAAACCCCAGTCGTGTATATATACCCCGCTGTGACCATTGGAAAGCCAACCCTCCTGGTGATGATTGGGATGGTGTCTGGACCCTTACATCTAAATAAAACCAATTTCCTTCCCTGATCGTATGCCGGGCGGTACACATGAATACATACAGGATCCACGGAACGACAATGTTCTGATCTATATAAATGGTGAGATGCTACCCCGTCCAGAAGCCAAGGTCTCGGTCTTTGACAGTGGATTTTTACTGGGCGATGGTGTCTGGGAAGGTATCCGCTTGCACAATGGCCAATTGGTATTTTGTGAGGAACATATTGATCGCCTATATATCGGTGCTGCAGCTATTGGAATGGATATTGGCATGTCCAAAAATGATCTGGTTGCGAAAATCCATGATACATTGGCAGCGAATGAAATGTATTCCGATATTCATTTACGGCTGATTATCTCCCGCGGACTGAAGACCACACCATACCAGCATCCACGAGTAAATATAGGGGGACCAACTGTTGTCATTATTCCAGAATATAAAGTTGTGACAGAGAACTCAAAATCCAATGGTTTAAAATTAGTGTCAGTTACAACAAGCAGAGCTTCGGAGTCCACTCAGGATCCCAAAATTAATTCGCTAAGTAAATTTAACTGTATCCAAGCCTGCATTGAAGCGGATCGGCTGGGTGGAGATGAAGGCCTGATGCTGGATATGCATGGGTATGTCTCTACTTGCAATTCCACAAATTTTTTCATTGTGCGCGGTTCAGAAGTTTTGACCTCCACCGGAGAATATTGTCTGAATGGCGTGACCCGCGGTGCCATCATTGACCTGTGCAGAGCCAATAATATCGATGTACTGGAAAAGAATTTTCTGACGGATAATGTATATACAGCCGATGAAGCTTTTGTAACTGGTACATTCGCCGGGGTTCTCCCGGTGACGGCAGTAAATGAACATGTTCTCTCAAACGGTCTGAGGGGTCCCCTCACAAAAAAGCTACAGGATCTCTATCGCAGTGAAATTGATAAACGTTACCCCGGTAAATAATTATTGATGGACCAGGTACGTATAGCCATGTGGTCAGGGCCGCGGAATATATCCACTACTATGATGCGGTCTTTCAGCAGCCGGTCTGATACATTTGTTACTGATGAACCATTCTATGCCTGTTATTTACAGCGCACCGGACTCCAGCATCCTGGCCGAGAAGAGGTATTGCGGTCCTATAAGCGGGATTATCACAGCATTATCAATGATATGACGTCACCAGTACCCGCTGGAAAAACGGTGTGGTATCAGAAACATATGGCCCATCATTTGGAACCTGATGATAGCTTGGCCTGGACACAAGATTTGATGAATTGTTTGCTTATTCGCACACCGGCAGAGGTGATATCCAGCTTTTCGAAGAAAAACGAACTGACCGATGTAGATGAACTGGGCTATATGCAGCAAATCCAATTATACAGGTATCATAATAATAAACTGCCAGTGGTTGATGCCCAGGATATACTGCAAGATCCGAACGGTGTACTCAGTAACCTTTGCACTCGGTGCGGTATTCCCTTTGAAGAAGCAATGTTATCTTGGGCAGCAGGTCCCCACCCCGCTGATGGTATTTGGGGTAAATACTGGTACGATCAATTATGGAGTTCAACTACCTTCAAACCCTATATACAAAAAGAGGTAACCGTACCCAGCGCACTGGCTGCCATGGTTGACGAATGCATGCCCATATATGAGGAACTATACCAGGCCCGGATTACGGCAAATGATCCGTAAGCCTATCATAGCTGATAGACTTGGAATGGAATAAACAGTTCCCGAAATTCTAACTTAGTAAGAAAACGATAAAATGAGCACTCCGACCACACGTGTCGCATTCCATACGATGGGCTGCAAAACGAATTTTTCCGAAACATCTACTCTTTCTCGTGAGATGATAACCCATGGACTCCAGCTGGTCAGTTTTAGAGATAAGGCTGATATATATGTGTTAAACTCCTGTTCTGTAACAGAAAATGCGGATAAGGAAGCCAGAAAATTGATTCGTCAGGCCCGCCGCCGTAATCCAGATGCGGCTGTTGCTGTGATCGGTTGTTATGCGCAATTACAACCTGCTGAGATCGCTGCAATACCGGGGGTAGAATTGGTAGTAGGCGCTGCGGAGAAATTCAATTTATTTGCCCATCTATCTTCGCTGAAAGCAAATGGAAAAGCCACAGTAATCCAATCTCCTATTGCAACAGTGCAATCCTTTCAACCATCATTTTCTGCAGCAGAAAGAACGCGCACTTACCTGAAAATACAGGATGGTTGTGACTATAATTGTTCATTTTGTACCATCCCCTTAGCCCGGGGCCGTAGCCGTAGTGATAACATTGCGAATACGGTAAAT
>CAJXWT010000119.1 GCA_913062595.1 uncultured Fidelibacterota bacterium | reverse complement strand
ATTTCATACTTAAAAATTAGTAGGACAAAGACCTTGAAACGATTTGGAATTATACTAACAATATTATCCTTATGGGTAGGATGTGATGAAGCAGAAGAAGCTATAGAAGAAGAGTTGTGTGTTACTGAATCTCAAGCATTGACTGCTGCAAGTGAAGCGTTAGATTGTACTACAGAAGCATTTGAAAATATGTGTACAGCTTATGGTGATGCTATTACATGTTTGAGCAACGCAGGCGAAGACGTAAGTGAGCTTCAGGAAGGCTATGATGAATTATGCGGTGAATAAGTTCCCCTTCTGACTCTGTCTAATCTTTGTATAACCAATAAGCCCCGCCCAGTAGCTGGGGTTTTTTGTTTATAGACATTTAGGACTGGCGGTACGTACATTTACTCTGCTTTGTAATAATAGCTATCCTAAGGAGGGTGCAGGCAGGAAGTGGCAGGGTGTGTAACCCACCCCGTCTTCAAATCCTCACGGCCGGGAATCCACCGCTCCAGGGAGGGGACTTTATTCGGGTTGATTTACATTAAGGTCAAAGACCAGTACATACTGGTAAGGCAGCTGAGCTGAATTCGGCTGCAACTGGTAGCCGACTACCGTCAGTTCTCTGACCACCTCCTCTTCCGCCAGCTTCATTTCATCCTTTGGCCCTACCGGCAAGTCGCCCTTTCTGAAATCAACAATCACCAGCCGGCCCTCCGGCTGCATGTACTTTTTCAGGTTCTCAAAATATTTTCCTCGTTTGTGGATGTGATGATAAGTGTCACAGATGAAAACCAGGTCCACCCTTTCCGGGATCTTCGGATCATCCGGGTCCCCCAGGATGCTTTTCAGGTTGGGCAGTTTTTCCCTTGCGGCTCGCGCATTCAGGTAGTCCACCAGGTTCGACTCAATGTCAATCCCGTAAACTCGCCCTTCAGTTGCAACCCTGGCAAAGCGCACCGGGAAATAACCGGTGGCGGAACCTATATCGGCGATCACGGTCCCCTTTGCGATACCTATGGTCTCAATCACCTCATTGGGCATCTGCCATTCGTCCCGGGCCGTGTCCTCGAAAACACGGGCCCATTTTTCCACATCATCAAAGCGGTGATGCTCGGTCCGTTCATGTTCCGTTAAATCGCGGCGCTGTTTTAAATGCTGTGCGGTTATCTCCGTGACCGGCAACAACGCAGACAGTAAAAGCAGGATCAGTATTTTCATTGTTCCCATCTTATTCCAAAGACGATGGATGGTTATTTCTGGGCATTTTCATTTATGCTGCTTTGGGCCGAAAATTGGGGTATCGGAATGATATAGGGCAAGGAAAACAAAAATGATTCAACCTTATTACGCTATTTTTTGATATTTAGGCTGGGCTCATAACCCGATGGGTGGATGTTTGGCTAATTGGAGGAGTTTCTTATCTCTTGATAAGAGGATATAACTAAATTATCATACTCGCTTTTTTTGGTATTTTTCTATCAGCTTGATATGAAGAATATCTTTTGGTCGCATCAATTTCTTTTTCCACGTCAAAACATGATTGAGGGATGCAAAGGGATACCCACCATGCATTTCCGCATTATCGATTATTTCATTCACGGTTTCATTGGAATAAGACCATGCGCATAAAGTGGTCCGCTGCCAGTGATAGCATAATCAGTCATTGGCAAATTCAGAGTATCCAACTGTCTAAACAATTCTTCCATTATATCATCTTTCCTAGACACGAATATAAGTGCTTTCACGCCCAACACTTTTAAACCAAATCAAAAAACTCAACAAAATTGCAAATGCCCAGTAGCGGGTTTTTTTGTTTGTAGGATCTTGGGTAGATTTAGGAAAGGAGTATAAATGAAATCTTATTTTTTTACTCTTCTAATAATTATTTTAAACTTTTCTTATGCTCAAATTGGAGAAGTAATCTGGGAAGAGAATTTTAATGATCTAGATGATTGGATGATCATCACCGGGAATGGTTCCTGGGGCTGGGGCAATGGTGAACTGGAATTCTACCAGGAAGAAAATGTTGAGATAGCTGAAGTCCCCGGTGACCAGGGCAATAATGTGCTGCATATTACAGCCCAAGAAGAATCAGGTCCCGACATTGTTGACCAATGGGGGAATCCGTTAAACTATACATCGGGAAAGGTGACCACAAAAGCAAAAATAGCTATTAAGTATGGTGTGATTGAGACAAGAGTAAGAGTGCCAGACCTTGATCTTGGAGGATGGCCTGCAGTATGGCTGTTAGGAACATCAAATCTCGGTTGGCCTCGAAGTGGAGAGATTGATATAATGGAAATGGGTTCTCGTCAAGAATTTAGAGATTTACATGATGAGCACAATGGCGGTAATGATTCTGACAATTCAACTGTGAATCAAGTGGTCGGAGCCAATGCTATATTTTATGCAGATGAAGCTGTAACCTCAGAAAATCCATCCGGTGCCGCCAGTATTTCATGGGATCCGGATGATGATTACTGCAGACCCTACTACAATTATGATAATCTAAACGACAGGTTTCTCACGTATCGCATATATTGGGATCCAGACAATATCCGGTTTACTGTTATTGATGATAGTGTTGAGTACGATCTTTACACAGAACCATTTCCAATTGATAGTGTTTCTGCTGAATTTCAGGAACCCTTTTACCTTATAGCCAATCTGGCCATAGGCGGATTATTTACAGATGCAGTTTATAATGGTGGAAGTGGATTGCCAATTTCTATGCCTTTTCCTGCTCATATGTATGTTGACTACATTAAAGTGATGGAATGGAACGGGCAGGGGGAAGTTCATATCGGGCCACCCACTTTCCAGGGAGGTACCTTTGGTCTCTTTACGGACACAACTCCGATTGACAACGGTTTGGTAGCCGGTGACGATGCGGAAATCTACGTTTGGGAAGGCACCTTAAGCGAAGGCAGTATTCCACCCTATGAAGGTGAAAACGGCATATCATGGCAAACCACCGGAGTAGGCTGGTTTGGTGCTGGTATCATGTCGGTTCAACCAGTCAATCTATTCAACTTTGGTGAAGGTCACTTAAGATTTATGATCAAGATACCGGCACATATTTCATTCCAAATTGGCATTATAGATGCTTGGGGCAATCAGTCGTATGTTGAATTTCCTGCGAACCAAACCAAATACGGTCTTGTTAGGGATGGTAATTGGGGGCAGGCATCAATCCCAGTCAGTGATATCAGAGGAGAATTTATTGACTTAAGAATGTTGAGCTATGAGTTTGTCATTTTGGAGGTGAATGGTGCGGGATGTGAATTCGCACTGGATGATATTTACTGGGATGGTGGTGGAACCGTAAGCGTTATTGAAGGCGAATTTGGTAATACCCCAACTAGATTCAGTTTGAACAATAATTTTCCAAATCCATTCAACCCTGTTACGACCTTGCACTACAACCTGCCGGAACAAGCCCATGTAACAATCACGATCTACGATTTGATGGGCCGGGAAGTAACCCGACTTGTAAATACGACGCAGAAAGCAGGTTTCAAGTCAGTCCAATGGAATGCTGTGGATAGCTTCGGCAATCCGGTGAGTGCCGGCGTCTATCTCTATCAGATACAGGCCGGGGAGTATTTACAAACAAAAAAGATGGTATTGCTAAAATAAATCGACACCCATTCGCCCTCCAGCTAATTTAAAATAGAAGAAGATCAAAGAGGCTCATAACCCGGAGGTCGCTGGTTCAAATCCAGCCCCCGCTACAATGAAAACCCG
>CAJXWT010000118.1 GCA_913062595.1 uncultured Fidelibacterota bacterium | reverse complement strand
GGTGAGTCGGTGAGTACTGGGGTGTACATATACAGTTTAACATCACCCAGTTTTCATAATACTAAGAAAATGGTGCTCTTAAAGTAAAGATTTGATGATGGATGTAATCAGGAGGAATCCATGGTAAGAAATTTTCAATCACTATTATTGATTCTAGTACTGTCTAGCGGATTGATAGCGCAGGGGAATGTGGTGCAAATTAATTCACCAACAACTGGGGAACTTGTATCGACCAGTTACTTACCGATTGATTACAGTCTCGCTGCTTATTTTGATATTGGTGATTCAGCATGTACAAACTGTGACGGCTTTATTCGCGTTACATTGAATTATGCTTATGCAGGTTCCTTCCACAACACTGGTCCAGATACACTGCAAGATGTAACCAATGGACAATATCTGTTAGGTCTCGAAGCGGTTGATCCAGAAGGGAACAGCTTTGATCCTGAGATTATGGATACAGTAAACTTCACAATCGTAGGGAATCCGGAATTATGCGAACCAGGTGGCCTGACGGTCTATGCTGGTGATGAGCGTAATGTTTTGGTATGGAATGAACCTTTTTCCGCTTCCTCGGAAAATCCCTTTCCAGCAACACCAAATTCAGTGGATTATAACACCGGTTCAACCGATGGTTCTTCATTCACAGAAAACAGTGAAATTAAAGGTCATGGTGGACCACTTACGAGCCGGGAATCAGGATGGGCACGGTTTAGCTTGTTGGGTATGTCTCCGGCTGTGAATATTGATTCCGTTGTGTTTAATTATTACGTGAATGAGACTAATTGGCCCTATTGGTCTGTTACACCGGTTTCTGTTGACCCACTTACTACGGATGCAGCTACGCTCCATACTGATATCAATGCGGAAGGTTCCAGCGCTACTGAATCTTATCTATACCAGTTTGAATCATCTGCGTTTTCCGCTGGATTTTATTCCAACACTTTAATAAATAATGCCAGTTCAGACCTTTCTGACGCTGTCCCAAACGGCTATTTTGTTTTGGGCGTTGTTGACCGGGATTTCAGTGCCACTTATTATCTGGATATTGATGGTTGGAACGAAGATAATCCACCGAGCTTGGATGTTCATTGGTCTGCCCCAGGTGGCCGGCAAGGAGTATATAATGCGCCAGCGATAAGTAATGATATAAATTTTAGCCCTGAAGAGATAGACCAATACAAAAATGCGATAACCAATGGACTACCGTATCCTGATTATCTGAATGAAATCGCTGATTATGAAACAAATCGGAATCCTAACCTTTCATCCCGCGATGTTGGCATTGTTTGTGGTACATTTGAATATTATAATATTTATTTACGCCAAACACAAACTGTGATTGCCACTGCAGATACAAACTACTGGGTCCATGATAGTCTAAACAATAACACCTCATATTGTTATTATATAAGTGCAGTTTATACTGAAGGTGAATCTGATACCACTAATTGGGTTTGTGCAACGCCCGAAACATATGTACCCGATCCAGTTACAAATCTTTCTGGTGCTGGTTTGGATGAAGAAGCGTTGATATACTGGACATCGCCCACAACACCTGAATACGTATATTACACAAGTTTTGAAGATTCAGCTGCCGCTGGATTCACAGGGCAAGGTGGTTTTGAAATAGGACAACCAGATTATGCGTTTGGTCCTGAAGCAAGTAGTGGTACTAACTGCTGGGGCACTAATTTAATTGGAACATACGAAAACAGTGCCTATGCCACATTGACTTCACCTGTATTTGACATTTCTGATATGGCCAGTCCAATAATGCAGATCAATCACTGGTATCAGATCGAAAGTTACTATGATGGTGGCAATGTTAAGATTTCGACAGATGGTGGTGCCACCTGGGTTATTTTATTACCAGAAGAGGATTATCCAGAGGACGCTGTTTTCACAGGTAACGCTGGTATCCCTGGTGAAGTAGCCTACTCTGGAACAACAATTGGTAATTTCTGGCACACTGTACAATTCACCCTTAATGCCTCTGACTCATTGGTTCAGTTTCATTTTGATTTTGGCAGTGATGCTTCTGTGCAGTATGCGGGATGGTATATTGATGATTTTGTTCTAATGGATGGTGGTGACGGACGTGATTTGGATGGAGAATTGAACCATTATAAGGTATATAAGGGTGGAACCTTGTTGGATTCGACAACATCAACAAGCTATCTTGCTACTGGATTAACAAATAATCAGTCCTATACTTTTGGTGTCACTGCTAATTATTATCCAAATTTTGAAAGTGCCTTAGAATCAACTACCTTATCGCCGACCTGGCTCTATGGTGATATAACAGGTACAATAACAGATCCTAATGGTGATCCGCTCGATAGTGCTGTAGTGACCGCAGGTGTTATTACCGATACAACCGGAACGGATGGTATCTATGTTCTGAGTAACTTAGATCCTGGTTTACATAATGTGGTTGTGAAGCATCCTACTTTCGATAATGACAATGCTGATGTAACAGCAATTGCCCAGGAAGATGGTATAGTACAAGATTTTACACTTATTCCTAAACTGGATCGGCCAGGCAGTCTTGAAGTTGAGGGTGTCGGTCAGAATGTGTACCTAACCTGGTTTGCAGCCGGATCCATGCAAATAGGTTGTGGTGACAAACTTATACCATCATTGCCATATTCTGATCAGGGTACAAATGTTGGTATGGGAGATGAATGGGATGTTGGTGGTGGCGATGGAGAAGATTATACTTATACTTTCTATGTATTCGAGGATATAACCATCACTGTTGATCTTTGTAGTCCAATTACAGACTATGACGCAAAACTGGAAATATTCACAGCGGATGAATTTTGTGTATCTACCACCACTGGGTATTATAATGATGATGGCCCTTTTGGTTCCTGCCCTGACAGTCCGGCGCCATATACACCCAGTTTGCTTGAGAACGTCATGCTAACAGAAGGTGTTTATTACATAGTTGTGGATGGTTATAGTGGTGATATAGGAAACTATGAAATATTTGTGACCGAATCTGGTGGCGGTCGCAGTACAGTTATCGCTGAGCATATGTTTGACGTTAGCCTAGAAGAAGAAAAATTGATTGACTCTGGTGTGGAGCCTGCAGATGCGCGGACATACGTAGCAGATTTTAAAGCAATCTATTTTGGTGATGATTTGCAATTAAATGTGGAAGACAACCATGCGCAGAATATGCCATCAGTCTCAACAAGAACTACAACGGAAGACAGCCTAACAGGTTATAATATCTACCAGGTAGTTGATTCGGGAGATAGTCTGGTGCTTGCAACCTATGGCGAGGATACAACCGCTGTGATAGCCGTGCCCGAGAATTATGTTGAGTACTGCTTTTTTGTTACAGCGCGGTGGCATACAGTATATGGAGAATTGGAATCAAAGGCAACGTCCACAGTCTGCACAATACCATATCTTGCCGGAGATGTGAATTCTGATGATGTGGTAGATGTAAATGACCTTCTTTCAGTAATTGATTTCATTCTAGGAGTGGCTTTTCCAACAGAAATCCAGTTTAGGAATTCTGACTTGAATATGGATGATGCTTTAAATATTGCTGATGTTATTATGATGATTGATATCATCGTACCTGGTGGCAACGGTCGTCGTATAGCGACGGATATAGAATCCATCGCTGAGCTATCTTTGCGTAATGGTGGTGGTACGTCGTTACTGTTGGATCTTGCCTATGATGGTTTTGTCCGTGGGATCCAGTTTGATCTATCAACGGATATGTCAAGTCTTTT
>CAJXWT010000117.1 GCA_913062595.1 uncultured Fidelibacterota bacterium | reverse complement strand
ATGTGGATGGAATATTCCGGGGAAAATACATCAATATGAAGAAGTTTACTTCTGCATTAGACAAAGACTTTGGATTCTGCGATGTGGTATTTGGTTGGGATATTGTTGATGAACTTTACGACAAGCCCACCGTCACTGGATGGCATACCGGTTATCCAGACGCCCCTGCGGTCATTGATATCAATTCTTATCGGAAAATCCCCTGGGAACCTGACACTGCCCTGTTTATCGCAGACTTTCAATATTCTGACGGCAGCCCCTACCCTGCCTGCCCGCGACAATTATGTAAACAGATATTGCAGAAAGCTGACGACATGGGATTTACTGTGAAATCTGCTTTTGAATATGAATTCTTCCTCTTTGATGAAACACCACATTCTGTTCGTGAGAAAAAATATGAAAACCTTACTCCTTTTACACCAGGAATGTTTGGTTACTCAGTCATTCGGAACTCGGTCCATAGCGAATTCTACCATGATTTTATTGACACTTGCCAAAATATGGACATGGGGTTAGAAGGCCTGCATACTGAAACGGGTCCGGGGGTTCTCGAAGCCTGTATCAGTGTCGATAGTGGTCTGGCATCTGCTGATAAGGCGGCTCTCTTTAAAACATTTGCTAAAGTACTGGCGCAACGATGGGATCTCATGGCAACTTTTATGGCTAAGTGGTCGCCAGACTATCCCGGACAGAGCGGGCATCTGCATCAGTCCCTTTGGAATAAGGACGGCAGCTCCGCTTTTTATGATGAGAGCAACGAACATAATTTGAGTGATGTATTTCGTCATTATTTAGCGGGACAAATTCAATTATTACCGGAAGTACTGCCCATGATTGCCCCCACTATCAATTCATATACCCGCATGATTAAAGGGTTCTGGGCGCCTACCCATAGTAATTGGGGAATCGATAACCGTACCTGTGCTATTCGGGTCATACCCGGATCACCCAAAAGCCATCGTCTGGAATATCGCATTACTGCAGCAGATGGAAATCCCTATTTGGCGTTGGCAGCCTCAGTTGCCTGCGGTTTATACGGTATCGAAAATAAACTAGAATTACCCCCAATGGTTGAAGGTAATGCTTATGATCTGGACACATCCCCTCAAAATGTAGAACTACCAAATACACTGGCGAAATCAATAAATGTGTTCTCTAAAAGCAAGATCATGCGTGAATTATTTGGCGATGCCTGGGTGAATCACTTCACCCTTACCCGGGAATGGGAGGCTAAATGTTACAGGAAGCAGAAAAAGGATGATCCTGACTGGTTTTGGATGCGGGATCGATATTTTGAGATTATTTAAGTTAGAATGAATCAATACAATTTCCCCACTGTATTATTCTATGGTGCAGATGCTCTTAAAGATCTAGCACCTGCCATTCAGAAACGAGGTTTGAAGAGTCTTCTACTTGTGACTGATCCCGGCTTGGTACAAATCGGATTGGGAGATTCAGTAAAAAGCACACTCACTTCTTCTGGGTTAAACATTGAGATATTTGACAATGTGCATCCAAATCCCATTGAGGAGGATGTCACCACCGGCGTAGAAATGTACAAGTCAGGTGGATTTGACGGAATCATCGCCCTGGGTGGAGGAAGTGCCATGGATGTTGCCAAGACCATCCGGTTCATGGCTGTACATGAACCTCCCCTTGCCCAATATGATGACGCACTTGGCGGTGATGCTAAAATTGTAAATCCCATGCCCCCACTTTTTGCCATCCCTACCACCGCAGGCACGGGAAGTGAAGTGGGACGGTCATCGGTAATCACCCTTAAAGAGACTGGCAGGAAAACTATTTTTTTTCATCCCGGACTAATGCCTGATATCGCCGTGCTTGACCCAAAACTCACTGTTGGGCTCCCCCCTCACATTACCGCAGCAACAGGCATGGATGCCTTCACCCACTGCGCGGAAGCCTATCTTGTGGATAGTTTTCACCCTATGGCAGATGCACTTGCTGTTGAGGGGATGAAAATGATTGTAGCAAACCTACCTAAAGTTTTGGATGAACCGGGTAATCTGGATGCCAGGGGTAAAATGCTGCTGGCGGCTTCTATGGGTGCAACCGCTTTTCAGAAAGGGCTGGGAATGATTCATTCCATGGCACACCCACTTTCTGCAGAATACAATATCCATCATGGTTTAGCAAATGCATTGCTTATTAAATTTGGGCTGGAATTTACCATTGAAAAAGCCATCATTGTGCAGAACCAGGAATTGCTATATAAACTTGAAAAAATTGGCGGTATTATATCAAATAATACTTTAAGTGATATAAGATTAATACCAAAATTATTAGGTACTTTTATAAATAGAATAGGAATTATTCTAGGGTTGAATGAGCAGGGGATTCAAATAGAGCAGACCTCCGTATTGGCAACCCTGGCCTTTGAGGATAGCTGCCATGCTACTCATCCATTCCCGGTTTCAATAGAAGATTTTAAAGCGGTTTATAACCGCGCATTATAAGGAGCTTTAATGATACTAGATTATATTTCACCTTATCTGCCGCATAACCAATTATTGAGTTCACTTTCAATTCTGGTGATCCTGGCAGTTGTCAGTCTATTGGCCTTCTGGGTCACCCAGAGATTAATTTTAAATTTGCTTACCAAAATGCTTCGAAAAACCAGCACCCAGCTGGATGATATACTGATAAACCAAAATGTTTTCAAACGGCTCACCTATATAGTTCCAGCCCTTATATTTTTTAACTTTGCCTATGCCATACCTCAATTTACAACTATGATTCAGCGCACCTCCTTAACTCTTATGGCAATTGCAGGGCTTTTGGTAATTAATTCCTTAATAAATGCTCTAAGAGAAATCTACAAGGAAACGAAATATCATGATCGCCTGGATATTACCAGTTATCTGCAAATTACCAAGCTCATCATCAATATACTGGGCTCAGTGGTGATTGTAGGTATTATTATTGATAAGGACACGACCTTGCTGCTAAGCGGCCTGGGTGCCATGACGGCGGTTGTAATGCTTATTTTCAAGGATACCATTCTAGCCCTGGTAGCCAGCATACAGATCAGTTCCAATGACCTATTTAAAATTGGTGACTGGATCGAAGCGCCCCAGTTCGGAGCTGATGGTGATGTGATAGATATTGGCCTGCATGCAGTAAAAATTCAGAACTGGGATAAAACAATTTCCGTTATTCCAACCCATAAACTGATTGATTCGGAATTTAGAAATTGGCGGGGTATGTCCGAAAGTGGCGGCCGGCGCATTAAACGCTCTCTTTTTATCGATATGAACACTATCCGGCTTTGTAATGATGAAATGCTGCAGAAGTTTAAACGTTTTGAAGTCCTTGGTGAATATATTGACCGCAAGCAGAAAGAAGTTACTGACTATAACCAGGCCAAAAATATTGATAACTCTGAACTCATTAACGGCCGCAGCCTAACAAATGTGGGGACATTCAGGGCTTATATTGAAGCCTACTTACGCAATAATAGTAAAATCCATCCAGACTTGACCTTTCTCATCCGCCAGCTGGAGCCTACTTCAAGAGGATTGCCCATTCAGATTTATGTATTCACCAATGATACTGACTGGATACGATATGAAGGCATTCAGGCGGATATTTTCGACCACCTCCTGGCAGTAGTTCCTGAATTTGGACTTAAGATTTTCCAAAACCCCACTGGTGAAGATTTTGGAAAGCTTAAATCAAAATAAAGATATGTACTTGGTTCTGGGTTTTTGACTCTTGCGGCTTGAAGCTAAAGGCTCATAAACAGGAGTTGTTTATGAGATCTAATACAGCATTAAATATATCACCACACCAGTAACCGA
>CAJXWT010000116.1 GCA_913062595.1 uncultured Fidelibacterota bacterium | reverse complement strand
TCTTTGTAACAAGACCCGTACCACATGCCAGATCCAGTACTGTATATCCAGACTTTATTCTTGCAGATTTTATCAGATCATTTGTTACGCTAAAAGGACCAATCTCATTTTTTGCCCATCGGTTGTGGTAAAATGGTGCAACCTCGTTCCAAACGTTAATTATTCTTTGCTTGTACTTTGTTGCTTTTGATTTCATTTTTCTAGTGACAGAATAAATCAGATATCGTATTTTTTTGCAAACCCATGTAATGCTTTCTTAAAAGATTCCATCGGCGGTTTGACCAAGCCGGCTCCAATCATGCGCTTTCCAGGATCCTTGCATGCCATTGCAGTGTCAATGATTGGCAGGATTCCAGTCTTGACAACTTTCCTTATGTCAATTCCAGTTGCCGTTCCCTCAAAGTTTAGCGCAGGGATTGTGTATCCATTGTTTTTTGTCATGGTTATCTCCTGCATTTGCTTGCTGTACTTGATTGCCTCATCAGGGGTTCCTCCAACCAAATTAATAATTGCAGGCGCAGCTGCCAAGGTAAAGCCTCCCAGTCCGGCAGTTTCTGTAATTGCACTGTCTCCCATGTCTGGATTGGCATCGTCAGCTGTAAATCCCGGAAAATATAACCCATCAATCATGCTTGCAGGTCCGGTAAACCATTCATCGCCCAAGCCGCTTACCTTGATTCCAAACTCAACACCATTTCTTGCCATAGCAGTAACTAATGTACTATAGTCTATTCCATGCGCAGCATCCATAGTTGCCTTACAGGCACCCATACTCAGACCAAGGAAAAATATTTCATCGCTGGACAGATGCTTTGCAACTGGGAGCAGTTCGTTATGATCCATCCCAGTCTCAATCAGGTTTGTTATTATCATATTGGCAAACATGGAACTTCCAGCGTCAGGCCTGTTGTGCAGCTCGTCTCCCCTGTACAATGCCTTGGCAATAATACCCTTCAAATTAATCCCACCAGCTTTCCTGGTTGCAATACCAATTGCAGTAGATAATTTATCTCTCCAAAAGCGCAAACCTTCAACCGCCTCGTCTCCGTAGTCCCCAAACTGTACCTTGTCTTCAACCAGGCGTGCAAAAGCCGTATTGCCATGCGTCTCGTCTTTCACAACGAAGACTGGCATGGATGCGGAAGTGGTTCCAGCCATTGGACCCACGGCATGATGCTCGTGGTTTGGCGAGAATTCAACCTCTCCGTTTTCGATAATCTTAACAGCCCCGTCTTTCGTTTCAGCAAGACCTTCGAATAGTAAAGTTCCCATTACAGCACCTTTCATTGGTCCGCACATGTTTTGCCAGTCGATTGGGGGACCGGCATGCATGATCATATTTTTTTTCATTCCGGGCACTACATCTATGGCTGGTTTAACATCAACTAGGATTGGGTTTGATGCAAGAACCTTGCCGATCGCTTTCTTATTTGCATCCTCAATCTTTTCTTTTATCCCGTTTCCCATGAAAGCTGTATTACGTAATATCATAATACTCTAACGCGGAAATGTTTTTTAGTTTGTTACCCAGATGATCGTAATGATTCCAGAAAAGGGCAAGCCTATTCTTTGGGAAGAAATGACTTGGCCGGAAGTGGAACAATTCGTAAAAAAGATGGATATGGCTATACTTCCTACAGCAGCTACTGAGCAGCATGGACCACACCTACCTCTAGCTGTTGATACTATAGACTGCTATGAAGTTGCAAAGCGAATATCAGCACGACTTGGGATACCAGTTCTGCCACCTATCTGCTATGGTTGTTCCCAAAGTCATGGAGATTTTCCAGGAACTATCTCTCTTAGACCTGAAACAGTTACAAGAACTATCTGTGAAATAGCTGAATGGTTGCACAAAGCTGGCATAAGAAGACTCCTTATTCTAAACGGTCACATGTGGAACTGGGGTCCGATATACTCTGCTCGAGAAAATATTAGATATGATTACCGAGACATGCAAGTTAGGGTTTTGAATTGGTGGGAAACAACAGAAAAAACTATGAAGAAGTTAGTTGATGACTGTTCTGAACAACCAATGTATCTACACGCAAACATTGCTGAGACCTCTTGTATGCTAGCAATAAGACCAGACCTTGTATCAATGGATAAAGCTGTTGATGATGCTTGTTATACAACGTTCTTTGAGCATAGGATGGATCAATACACGAAAACGGGTATAGCTGGTGCAGCTACTACAAAGTCTACTAAGGAATATGGCGAAGAACTGCTTAGTGAGGTTGTTGATCAACTTGTAGAGAAGATCCAGAAAGGATTAACTGAAGAACCTGCAAATAAATGATATATTATTTCATTATACAATTAAGCTTCCACTCATTGAAGGCTAGGTCAATATTCACTTGATCCTCATTTTGATTTATCGTTCTCACCAAATGTAAGCATTTGTAATTAGTTACTATTTGACCATTTTTTTCAAGCTCATCCCAGTAATTTCCAACCAACCAATATGGTCTGTAAAGTAAGTTACCATCCCTGTCCACTGCAGCCTTAAAATCATCCTGAATAGGATTCTCAGTAGCTGGAGAAATGGTAAGTCCGTATATGAAACTAATTAGTATTACAACTGCTCCTACTCCATAAACGACTTTTCTATACAATGCTTGTTTTATGCCACATCATTATAGAAAAAAGTTAACCATATGAAAAAGATTGAATCTTTTGAGATTTGATATCACCATTCAGCTTTACAATTATTACAATGATGATTTTTCAGCTCATCTTGTGATAAATTATAATTGCACTTACCGCAAACTTTTTGGTGTTTTTGTCCGGTGAATAGTTGGTGCCCTTTTTTTGATGGTAATGATTTTGCACCATAAATTGTAAGTCCGGTTCCCGCGATTATTAGTGGGAAAAGAATGATCACATATAGCACATCTTGCTCACATTTTTGAACTAATGTTGGGTCAACCATAATAAGCAGGTTGCAGAACTGGTATCCCAAAACAAAAAGAGAGCCTGCCGCAGCCAGTATTATCAGGCCTGTTATCAACCAAATAGTCGCCATAGTGTTTATCATAACATAACGACATTTGTGTTAATTTTAAACACTTTCAAATTTCATGGTATACAGCATATGATATTTTAGCCCAGTACATGATTTATCAAATCTTAAATTAAAAGGATGGAAACTTGAGATATGGCTAAAGATTCTACACTACTCAAAATTGTAGTTCTTGCTGCGGTACTTGTTGGAGCTATTAATATGGTAACTTTGAGAGAATATTGGATTCTGGCAGCCTCTATGGGAATCTTGATTCCAGTAACTATCTATTATGTGAGAAAGAGGAAAGCCTTTCAAGTTGAAAAATAATTAGCGATGCTTACAATTGATTTAATATTTAAGAATTTCAAATTCGATCATACTTATATCAACCAAAATTTGCATCTCAAAAGGAAATGGTAGAAGCGGAAGAATATACTGATCGACCAGTACCACAAGATGCCAGATTAGGTTTTATGAAACCTGCTATGGTTTGGGCAGGATTTACTTATGCATACATCTGTATCTTTATTGGCAGCACGATTATGGGCGGCTTGGGTGCCCCCTTGGGCTATTATGCTATTTTTGCTGGTCAAGCTTTCTTGTTTATCTATGCAGGTTTGATTGGACATAGAGCCTACAAATTTGGTTTGAATTTTCCAATGATGTGCAAGTGCTCTTTCGGTAGAGTTGGTTACATTATTCCGATGGCAATTATTGCAGGATTAGTTACTGGTTGGTTTGCATTCCAAGCGTGGCTTGCAGCAGACTTGATGGTTGGACTTTATGGTGGCGAATCATTCCTCGCTGGAACAGGAAGTGGAGTAC
>CAJXWT010000115.1 GCA_913062595.1 uncultured Fidelibacterota bacterium | reverse complement strand
ATTCCAGCGCAAGCCTATTTTTTGGCAATGCTACCTCTGGTTGGAATGAAATGGGTAGTAGCTATGGTATTTTTGCCGAAGGCAGCCATGAAGCACTCATTTCTGCACCGGGAGGCAGAGCGGCTTGGACCAGCAGTATTTCCAACAATAATATGGGTGATAATTTACCGCAGCCGGGTTCTGTGGTTGTTAATGCCAGCGGACTTACGATCAATCCAATTGTTACCCAAGAGCTTGAAAATCAAAACTTTATAAATACAATTTATCCACCAGCTATCGAAATGATCGCCCGCTATCCATTGAATTTTAATGGTGTAGTCTATTCATGTCCACCAGATCATATACCAGATAATAATTCTTCCCGGGAACAGATAGTTGGCTGTGGCAACCTGACAAATTTCAGCATCTACCTTAGTAATGGTACCCTTGTTGCGGCAGTAGATACCAATTTTTATGTGCATGAAAGTTTGACAAACGGTACTGAATACTGCTACTATGTCGTAGCCAATTACAGTGGTGGTTCATCCACCCCTACGGAAACAATTTGTGTTACACCGGCAGGGTTTTCTCCACCCCCGGTAACCAACCTATACGGCATTGGCCTGGATGAGGAAGTTGCCTTGGATTGGACATCGCCTGATGTACCCCAATTAGGTGTTCCCTATAGTGAGGATTTTGATTCTGAACTGTTGGATCTATGGACCATGGAAGGGGATAACTGGTTTATCAGCACTACTGCAGGTAATCCAGCGCCATCCGCTTATTTTGCCTATTTCCCGACCCAGACCAATTATGAATTGAGTTTGACATCACCGGTACTTCCTTATAGCGGAGGTGGATCATATCTTGAATTTGATGGAGTAGATGATTATGCCGTTGCCGAAGTATCTCTAACTATGGATAATTATACTGTATCATTTTGGGTAAAATCTATTGGAGATAACGAACAATATGCCACAGCATTCAGTAACTATTATCCAAATAGTAATGGTTTTCAAATTGATAAAGATGGCAATCACTATAGATTTCATCATGGAGGCCAGGATGTATATCTTGGTTCTTTTTCCACTGAATGGGTACATATAGCTGTTACTGCAGATACCTCCGGTACAATATTTTACTATAATGGTGACTCAGTTACTTCACGAAGTTGGGTAGAAAGTAACTGGAACCGAATAAAGTTTGGTTTAAATAGATTGGAAAATTTGTGGGGGGCCTTTGCTTTGGATGAGGCTAGTATCTGGAATATTGCACTAACGCATCAAGAAATTCAGGATATTATGTATTCAGATCTTAACGGTAATGAATCAGGTCTACTTGCATACTATACATTTAATGATGGATCAGGTGATACTGTTTATGACCATACGGGTAATGGATATGATTGCACCATTTATGGAGGTGCTACCTGGGTCGGTAGTAATGAAGATGTTCTGCTCACCTATGATTTCATGCTAGACAATTGGAGTGCAACTGGATCGGAGCACCTGGCGGTGGAATACCGCGATGGTGCCAGCTGGTATACATTAAGAGATTTTGCCAATACGGCTGATGTCCCCTGGGATACTTTTACCGATACAATTCCTGCACCAGAGGATAATGTTCAGGTACGGTTTAAGGCCTATGGTGAGAATTCATTTAATATAGATGGTTTTATCATAGATAATGTGGCCCTTTCAACTATTTCTGGGAGTAATTCGAGGGATTACGTAGATGGAGACTTCTTAGGATATAATGTTTATGTAGATACTATTTCTGCCCCAGCGAATTTGGCCTTGCTTGATTCATCCGGTTATATGGTAGGTGATCTCAATAATGGACAAACATATACTCTAGGTGTAACAGCAAAATATTTTCCTGATTATGAGAGTGAACGGGTTACTGTAAATGTATCCCCAACCTGGTTGTACGGGGATGTTTCTGGTACTGTGACTGATCCTAATGGCAGTGCACTGGATAGTGCCATTGTAATTGCCGGCAGTTTATCAGATACAACAGATTCGACCGGTACTTATTCGCTGAGGGGACTTGACCCCGGCTTAACGACAGTCACTGTCAGACGGGGTGGCTTTGACAATGACATTGATGAGGTTACAATTGTAGCCCAGGAAGATGCTGTAGTTCATAACATAACCCTGGGTCCAAAGATGGATAAGCCGCGTCGGTTAGAAGCCGAAGCCAGTGATCACGAGGTCATACTGCAATGGAACAGTCCCAGCGATCTTGATGAAGTAGAATTGTATTATGATGATGGTACCTGGGAATCATCTATTACTGGGGGTGCCACAGATATTGAGTTAGCTGTGAAGTTTAACACAGAGTCCGCAGGGGAACTTTATACTGGTAAATTCTTATTTTCTTCAGTTGGTCAGACCGGCTATGTTCTAGAACCAGTCGAGGTAAGAGTTTACAGCGTTGGCCTCGATGGTTTACCGGCTACTTCTCTATATGTTGCTGATGAATTCACGGAAGTAACAGTAGAAGACCAATGGATTGAGGTCGATTTAAGCGGAGAAGGAATTATTTTTGACGATGCGGGATTTTACCTTGGCTTAAGGTTTACTGGCACAAGCGGTCCTGGAATTGGGCGTGACCTGGATGGCTATATCTACGGTCACAGTTATGTTTATTTAACCGGTTCATGGATTGAGACTGGCGATCTTGGTTTTTCCGGAAACTTTATGATCCGTGCTGTTGCGGGTCTTGAAAATACTGGCCGTGAAGAGGTTCAAGAGCTGGTTACCACTGCAGATGTGATCCACGATAATATGGAAAATGTTGCTGCTATAATTGATGGCGACGCAACAGGCCTACCAAGTTATGAGATTTCCGGTGAAGAATTAATCACATTCCCCATTCAGTCTGCTCGTACCGATAGTATGACCGGATATAATGTTTACCAAGTCCTGGCCGGTGTGGATACACTAGTTGCGACTACAGAACCTGGCGATACAACTGCTACAGTTTCTGTTCCAGCCAATTATGTGGAATATTGTTACGCTGTCAGCGCCAGTTTCCATACCGATAGTTATGGCATTGTAGATTCAAAGAAATCATCCCCAGCATGCGCCATACCATACACACTTGGTGATACGGATTTTAATAGTAATGTATCTTTATCAGACTTATTGGCTGTTGCCGATTATGTTCTTGAGGCGAGTGCGCCGACCGAGGCCCAATTCCGTGGAGCTGATGTTAATAAAGATGAACAGATCAACATTCAGGACGTGGTGCTCATCGTAGATATTATTTATGGGTCATCTCCTCGCAGGTTGCCTACGGATATAGAGTCCATCGCTGAGCTATCTTTGCGTAATGGTGGTGGTACGTCATTACTGTTGGATCTTGCCTATGATGGTTTTGTCCGTGGGATCCAGTTTGATCTATCAACGGATATGTCAAGTCTTTTATTTGGCAGTCCATTACTTAACGAGTTGCAGGAAGGTGTCCTGATTAATTCCCATACACTTGAGTATGGGTCAACCAGAGTACTGGCTGTAAATATGAATGGTGGTTTACTGAACTTTAGTGCAGATGGTTTTATTACAATACCGGTAACGATCAATGCTGGTCGTGGTGAGCGTGTAAAGGTAGATATAAGTGGGATACAGTTAATTGGCCAGGATGGTCAGAATATACCAGTTCAAGCTAAGGGCGATGGCAGTGTCGCCTTGGAGTTAATCCCGATGCAATATGCGTTATACCAGAATTTTCCAAATCCATTTAACCCGGTAACGGAGATCCAGTTTGATGTCCCCGATTTAAGTACGGTAGAGTTGGTGGTGTATAATTTGATGGGTCAGCAGGTACGTCGGTTGGTGAATGGTGAGATTCAGGCCGGGTATCATCGTATGGTATGGGATGGTTTGAATGATCGTGGTGAGTCGGTGAGTACTGGGGTATACATATACAGTTTAACATCACCCAGTTTTCATAATACTAAGAAAATGGTCTTGCTGAAATAAACCAT
>CAJXWT010000114.1 GCA_913062595.1 uncultured Fidelibacterota bacterium | reverse complement strand
CTGCAGGGGGCCAGTTCTGCCATTGACGCCGGTGACCCGGCTGCAGGCACTGATCTTGACGGCACCGTTGCTGACATGGGTACCTTCCCCTATGATCAGTCTGAGCAGCCACCGGACAGTCCTTATAATGTTGCTGCTGTGCCTGGAAACGGTCAGGCCACTATATCCTGGTCGGCTCCGGTGGATCCCCGGGGCAATGAAAATGGAGACATTGTTAGTTATGTCCTCTACCACGGTCTTACAGCAGAAAGCCTGACGGTTCGGGACACGCTTGCGGTGACCGATACCAGTTATATCGATGCCGGAACTGAAGATTACCTGCAGAATGGTACTACCTACTATTATGCTGTAACCGCAATTGATACAGGCGCCCTGGTGAGTGCTGCCTCTGTTACTGTCAGTGTTATTCCCGCAGGGGGGACGCTGGTACTGGCAGACACGACCCATGCCTTCGGACAGGTGTTCCATGACAGTACAGCTGCTTGGAACCTGGTGCTTACCAATAGCGGTAACGATGTCTTGAATATCAGTAGTATAACTGCCGCCACAGAATTGTTTACATTATCGCAACAGAGCGTGCAGATAGCGGCAGGAGATGCAGAAACGATCCAGGTCACCTATCATCCTGATCTTACATCCGGCACTGTAAATGATACGCTCAGCATTACCAGCGATGACCTTTATCTGCCATCATCAAATGTTACGTTAAGCGCTGAGAGCATCTGGCCTGTTATCAGTCTTTCTACTACAGCAGCAGATTACGGTGACGTCCCGGTGATTACAGACTCAAGCCTGGGCGTGGTGGTCTATAATACAGGTCTGGGTGATCTGACTTTGAGCAGTCCTTATGTTGATGATACCGATCATTTTACCGTAAACACTGGCGGCCGGATGCTACCCGGTTCAAGCATTTCAAACGCAAAAATTCTTCATGCTCTGCCCGTGATAGGCGGACGTTCAGTCGCTATCCAAACAAGCAAAGATGAGACCGGCCTGGCAGATACCTGGGAAACAGAAAATGTAGCTGTCGGCAGCTTTACCAAATCCAGTAGTCTGGACATAATCGTATTAGCGGGAGACAGCCTGGTCCTGACCGTTACTTTCATGAGTGCCGATACAGGCATCTATGCCACAGATCTGCACATTGCCAGCGATGATCCCCTGGGTAATGACAATCTCACTGTGAGCCTTACTGCCCATGCTGTCAAGGCTGAGATAAGCGTGGTAAATACCATGTCGGTGGTCACCTATGTCAACAATGATATTCCTTTTGATGTGACAGTGGGCAATCCCGGCGGCTGGCCGTTGGATTATAACGTAGAGGTAGATGCGGATTATTTTGGTACCCAATGGATGAATGTTGCTGTACCTACTGCGCAAGTGTCAGGCTATTCTTCAAGCGACCTTAGTGCTGATCTAACCAATACAGCGAATCTGGACCCGGGTGCCTACCAGGGTTATATCTATTTTAATACAAATACAGGCAGCGATCCGGATCAGATCGTCCGGACTGATACAATCAGTGTATACATGAATCTTTTGATAGACGGCTCCCAGTTATCAGAAGGGAATACAGCGGTGCCATCCGGTAATCCCAGCCCGATCACTGTTGTGGATGACCAGTCAGAACCCATTGGACTGGTACTGGATTTTATTAATTCCCAGGGCGGTGATGTAAGTGTAATGCGCATTGATGCTTACCCGCCAACAGATGCTTCAACGCCTTTTGCAGATCCATCGGGCTTAATCAATGATCCAAATTATGCGCCCAGGTATTTTGAGATTACCGGCGATTTTTCAGCTGCTTTTGCGGTGGATATTGGATTTGACTATGGTTCATTAGCGGGCATACAGGATGCTTCAAAACTGCGTATTGCTAAACGCGTAAGCAATGCCGGGATCGGTGAGGAATGGCAGATTATTTCTACTGCAGATCTCAATGTAGACACGGATAATACTATTGTCTACGCCTTGAACCAAACATCCTTCAGCCAGTGGGCCATTATCTCGAACAAAACAGAAAATACATTTTTGGATGTATCTGCACCTGTTGTCCAATCGATTACTTTAGATCCAGTATCTCCCGGTACCCTCGAGTCTGTAGAGGTACATGCCGTTATAAATGATGAGTCTGGTATTAATCAAGTGACTCTGAATTATACCCAAGGCGGCAGTGAACAATTCACATCAATACCCATGACATTCGCTACAGATTATACAGCAACAATTCCCGCAAATGCTGTTTCCATGAACGGGCTAAAGATGTTCATAACCGCAGAGGATGTTCTGGGTTACGTTTCTATTAGTGACACATCAGGTGTAGCAGTTAGTTTTCCTGCCAGCACTTTAACAACTAATTCTGCCAGTGGTAGTATGTATAGTACTGGTTATCCAAAAGATAAATGGCGTTTATTATCCATACCGGCGGTGCTCGACGACCCCACAGTGAGCACAGTGATTGGTGATGAATTGGGAGCTCAAACCAACAACATATGGCGCTTATTCCGCTATGATCAAGTGAGTTCATCATATAATAATCCTACATCTTTTTTGACGGGAGAGTCCTACTGGTTATACCAGCGTGTAGAAGATAACATTTTATTAGGTACAACATCAGGGGCAACAGGTAATATGGATGGAACAGCACTTGTAATAAAACCGGGCTGGAACCTGATCGGTTCACCCTATCCTTTTAAAGTTAATTTCAGCCTGGATCAAAATCTGTATTACGGTCCCATTGCCTACGGCTTATCCGGTGAGGGCTGGTCAGATATTATAACAGAATTGAGTTCATGGACCGGTTATGCTGTATATAACAAAACAACCAGTGATAAAACGGTTATTATTGATCCAATTCATGGCACGTCCGGAATGCTGGCTAAACAGATTGAAGATGAGGGTTGGCTTATGAATTTAGTTGTTCAATCTGGCGATTATGTCGATGCATTTAACCGTTTTGGTCAATTGAACACTGCTGCCAATGAATTGGATTATCATGATAATCCAGAACTATTGCCTCCAGGAGATTATATCAGTCTAACCTTTGAACAAGAATTATATCCCGATCAAATGTTTACATCGGACGTGCGTGGTTTAGATGAATTGGTCAATGTGTGGAATATTCAAATCGCCGGCAGCGGGTTGGAGCACAATGCACAATTATCCTGGGCAGAAGAGTTGCCCATGGCTGATGAAATGGCCCTGCGTATCGTTGATCTGAATTCAAAAACGGTTGTTGATGGTAAACAGGAAAATCAAATTTCCCTTGGTCTTATAAATAAACATTTTCCACGCAAGCTTTATGCCATTGTTGGACCTCCGGACCTTGTTGATGATATAGCAAAAGAATTGCTTGCTGCCATTCCGGAAGAATTTGTGCTTCATAATAATTACCCCAACCCCTTCAACCCGGTTACCAATATTAAATTTGGTTTACCGGAGCCAAAGAATATCCGCTTAACAATCGTTAACATACTTGGACAGGAAGTAACAGAGATCACCAGCGGCTGGCATGACATTGGTTATCATAAATACCGTTGGAATGCACAGAATCAATATGGTAATAATGTTGCAGCTGGAATGTATTTTGCAGTCTTGACGGATGGTAAATCTGTGCTCGTGCGCAAATTACTCCTGCTTAAATGATTCATCCTTAAATAACCATTACCATATAAGATTTATTATTAGGGCAATTGTTTTATTGCCCTTTTTTGTTTTCTGCTACTTTGTTTACATCTGCATAAAGCACTAATTTTACGCCCTCGATTTCTAGATATTATGATCAAAAAAGTAGACCCTAAAATTGATTTCGTAAAACTCGAGCATAAACTGCTTGAGTTCTGGGACAAAAACGGCATTTTCAACAAGCGCGTTGCGGCCAATAAGGGTAAACCAAAATGGTCCTTCATCGATGGCCCCATCACAGCCAATAATCCCATGGGTGTGCACCACGCCTGGGGCCGGTCATTAAAAGATATTTATAACCGCTATAAGGCCATGACCGGTCATGAACTCCGTTACCAGAACGGCTTTGACTGCCAGGGGCTGTGGGTTGAGATCGAGGTCGAAAAAGAGCTGGGTTTCAAAACCAAGAAGGAAGTTGAAAAATACGGTATAGAGAAATTTGTAAACCTGTGCAAGGAGCGCGTCCGTAAATATTCAGGCGTCCAGACGGAACAGTCCAAGCGCTTAGGCATGTGGATGGATTGGGACAATTCCTATTTCACCATGTCCGACGAAAATAATTATACGATCTGGGCATTTCTGAAAAAACTCTTCAATGAAGGTAAAATATACCGCGGCACGGACGTGGTGCCCTGGAGCGGCCGATCCGGAACGTCATATTCGCAAATGGAGATCGTGGA
>CAJXWT010000113.1 GCA_913062595.1 uncultured Fidelibacterota bacterium | reverse complement strand
CCCGTTTCTGCAACTGCTTCTGGTGATGGCGCTGATAATCCATCTAAAATAGACTGGATATCTTCAGTCATTTTTCCGGCATCACTAAGAGCCTGAGCCACATCAGCCAAAATAGCGGTTGTATCTTTACCGGCACGCTTGGCAGCCATAAAGGCTTTTTTGGCGATACCCCGGCACATTTTATCAGCAATGCCATTTAAGGACTTGATATCAAACTCACCACCGAGGGGTTTTACAGCAGTAACTGGTTTGGCAGCTGCAGTACCTGTTTCTAGCACAGGCGCGGCAACTTGCACTGGAGTTGCTTCGGGCACAATGCCCATTAATTCTACACCTTCAGAATTCTTTTTTAATTTTGCATCCCGCTGTTCTAGCCATTTTTCACCGCCGGCATCACGGATCATATCATCAGTGGCATCGGCAAACTCAAATATCATCCCGTCCCGTTTATACTGACTGAATTCGTAATCAATTTCATGTTTTTCTGCATTAGGGCCGCCCACCATATAAATACATTCTTCAGGGCAAGGGAAAACACAGAGATTGCAGTACATGCACTCCGACATGTCAATGGTAAAACGGCTCACAATCATTTTTTTCTGAGTATCATTTGAAGTGATACCGCAATCCACATCACTATCCTTGGGAGGCTTTATGAAATCAATTTTGATGCAATCAACAGGGCAGAACTTTTCACATTGCATACAAGAGATACAATCATCAATATCAACGTGCAGCCGGGAGCGGATGAGGTTGTACTCCGCATGGTCAAAACCAATATTACGTTCCGGAATGGGCCACTTTTCATGGGGATACTGCAGAGTGGCAACCCGTTCCTTCTTATTATTAAAATGATCCAGAGTAAGTTTCATACCGGTGAGAAATGATTTTACTCCATATATAATATTGCTAAAATATTCACTCATTTAAAAAATCAGTTCCCATAAACTCACTAAAAATAGATTGGCCAATGCAAATGGAATAAAGACCTTCCAGCAGAGATACATGAGTTGGTCTACTCTTAAACGGGGGAAAGTCCAACGAAACCACATCATAATAAAAATGAGAATAACTGCTTTAAATAGTACCCAGAACAACCCAATTGCCGGGCCATCTAATATAAGCCAGGAATCGGGGAAAATATTGAATATCTGCAAGGGAGATAACCAGCCGCCAAGGAATACAATAGAAGCTACAATACTGACGATAAGCATGTTGGCATACTCACTCAAAAAGAAAAGCGCCCATCGGAATCCGGAATATTCCGTCATCCAACCTGCCACCAATTCTGATTCAGCTTCCGGTATATCAAAAGGAGTACGGTTGGTCTCCGCAATTGTTGAAATATAGAAAATAAAAAAGGCTAAAAAGGTAAAAGGACTGTGAAAAATAAACCAGCGATGGTCAGCCTGCCATTGAACAATATCACCTAAATGTAAACTTCCAGCTACAAGCACAACTAAAAGCAAAGACAAACCAATTGGAATTTCATAACTGATAATCTGAGCTGCAGCCCGCATAGATCCATACAAGGACCATTTATTATTGGAAGACCATCCAGCAAGAATGACACCGATAACACCAATGGAACTCATGGCAAAAATATAAAAAATACCTATATTAAAATCTGAAATAACAATATTTTGGGCAAAAGGAAGGCCAATAAATGTAAGAAATGCTCCTGTAAAAATAATAAATGGGGCAAGAATCATTAAGAATTTATCTGCATTATTGGGGAGAATATCTTCTTTCACTAATAGCTTTATGGCATCAGCAAGCGTTTGGCCAATACCACCCCAAAACTTCTTCCCACCCTTAAAGCCAAATATTCCCACTTCCATGGGACCTAACCTGTCCTGCATGAAGGCGGATATTTTTCGTTCAAAATAGACAGCTATGAGAGCGTTGACGGCCATAATTAAAAATATTACGGTTCCGCCTATGAGGGTAATAACTGGCAGCAAAACTGCTATATCCAGATTAAAGGATGAAAAAGATTTTACCAATGAATCGACAATGGATGTCATCTGTCAATTTCTCCCAGAACAATATCCAGACTGCCTAAAATAGCGATGACATCAGATATCATCCATCCCTCAGCAATTTCACTGAGGACTGATAGATTACAAAATGCCGGGGAACGCATTTTCACTCGCAACGGAATATTCTTGCCATTACTGATAATGTAAAAACCTACATCTCCACGAGCCGATTCGTATCTGCCATAAACTTCCCCCACTGCAGGCCGTATCTTTTTCGGTATTGCCTCATGCACATCTCCATCAGGAAGCTGGGCACAGGCCTGGCGGATAATTTTAGCTGACTCCCGCATCTCCAGCACTCGGACATAATAACGATCCCAAGTATCCCCTATTGTACCCATTGTGCCCTCACCTAGCGGCACATCAAAATCAAATTTATCATAAATGGAATATGGCTCATTTTTTCGCAGATCCCAATTAACTCCACTACCACGGAGGCTGGGACCGGTAACACCGAAATTAATTCCCACATCCGGTGGAAGAACACCTACATCTCCGGTTCGTTCAATAAATATTTTATTGGTACTCAACAGGTTATTAAATTCATCAATCTGAGGGTCAAAGTAATCCAGGAAATCCAGAGTTCTCTCTACAAACTTGGGCGGTAAATCGTGGGATACACCACCAGGCCAGATATAATTATAGAGCAGGCGTGCACCACAGAGGGCTTCAAATAAATCCAGGATTCTTTCCCGGTCACGGATGGCCCAGGTAAAGGGGGTTATTGCGCCTACATCCAAACCAAATGTACCCAGGGCAACCAGGTGGCTGGCAATGCGCTGTAATTCTGCGATGATAACTCTGATATATTCCACTCGCTCCGGAAGTTCAACATCCAATAATTTTTCAACGGCGATTGAAAAGGCATGATCCATGTGCATGGATGCAAGATAGTCGCAACGGTCTGTAAAGGGAACAATTTGCTCATAAGATAAATATTCACAGTGTTTTTCAAAACATCTATGGAGATAACCAATAACTGGTTCTATTTTGGATACGATTTCTCCATCGGTGTGAATTTTCAAACGCAATACACCATGAGTACTGGGGTGCTGAGGCCCCATATTCAGCACCATTTCGCCCGTTTCCAACACTGATTTAGCTATGGCTTGTTCTTCCATTAATCCCAATATGTTTTGTCTTTAGGTACAGGCATACCACGATAGTAATCCGGTTCCTTGTAATCTTTCCGCAGCGGATACCCATCCCAATCTTCAGATAGTAAAATTCTCTTCAAGTTGGGATGACCCTCAAATTGAAGCCCCATCATATCAAAAGCTTCACGCTCATGCCAGTCCGCCGCCTGCCATAAGCCGGTGACAGAGGGGATTGCTGTGCCGTCTTCAGTTTCCACCCTCACTTCCAAATAGTGGTTAATGGTAGTGGAAAATAAATTATAGGCTGCACCATAAGTCTTGTTATCGCCTTTATCATAGGAGGAGATGCACATGAGATAGTCAAAATCAAGTTTAGATTCATTTTTCAGCAAAGTGGAAATTTCAACCCAATTATCAGGTGAGACCAAGATAACCTCTTTCCCTTCAATTATGGAGGATTTACCAGCAGCTTTCGTTTCTACAAATTTTATAATATCAGCAAAGGTCATATTAGGCCTTCTTCCTGAGGGGAGTCTCAGTTTTGATTTTCTTCTGGAGTTCTAACAATCCCTGTAAAAGCGCTTCAGGACGGGGTGGACAACCAGGGACATACACATCAACGGGTACTACTAAATCAACACCCTTGAGTACATGGTAGCCATACTGCCAGTAAGGACCCCCACTATTGGAACAGCTTCCCATGGAAATGACATATTTAGGATCGGACATTTGTTCAAATAATCGTTTTACCCGTTCTGCCATTTTTAAAGTAACTGTGCCGGCTACAATCATCACATCAGATTGCCGGGGTGATGCTCTGGGCATGGCGCCAAAGCGTTCCAGGTCATGACGAGGGGCAGCTGTTGCCATCATTTCAATAGCACAGCATGCCAGGCCAAACTGGAAATACCACTGTGAATTAGCGCGAGACCAATTAATAAGGTCATCTAATTTTTCAACTACAATATTGTCCTTATCAAATTTCTCTAATAACGTAGCATCCATCAGCTTGTTTCTCCTTTAGATTGTAGATTAGCATAGCGCCCTTTACCGTAGCGGACATTCATTTTTACCCAGTCAAGATCACCTTTGGCCCAGACATAAATAAATCCCACAACCAGAATTAATACAAAGATGAAGGCTTCAATAAAGGCCAGCAAACCTAAGTCCTGGAAAACAACTGCCCAGGGGAAAAGGAATACAATTTCAACATCAAAAATGAGGAAGACGAGGGCTATGACATAAAAGCGGATGTTGAATTTAA
>CAJXWT010000112.1 GCA_913062595.1 uncultured Fidelibacterota bacterium | reverse complement strand
CTCGGAATGTGCAGGCGAAACATAAAATACATTCCCATCTCCAAGCAGCACTCATCTTATTAATCTCAGTACTAAGTTAGCTATTCACCAATTGTTTTGCCGAATCTTCCGTGAAACGTAGCGTAAGCGTAGTTTATTCGTTCTGTATTGCACCTAACTGCCAATCAGAGTAACATTTAAGGCAAAGACTTTAATATGCCCTAGAAGAAGGTGTTTTAAGAATCCTTTCGATTTATGATTTGCGGATGATCAGAATTTTTTATTTAAACTGGAATTTAAATGAAAAACTTAAAATGGGTAGGTATTAGTTTGGGTGGCTTGACTGTTCTGATTATTGTAGTCGGTAGTATTTTGCACTTGATGGGACAAAATAAGCTTAACTTTGCTCCAACTGTCACAATAGCCAATGTGAATGTCGCTAGTGATCAATCTACTCTTGAACGAGGACAGCATCTTGCCACCATCAGCAGTTGTAATGAATGTCACGGTAATAATTTTGAAGGAAAAGCCTTTGTTAATGAAGCCCCTATTGGTTACATTCCTGCGCCAAATCTTACGGTCAGTGGGCCTACTGTTGATTACACAGATGAGGATTGGGCTGGAGCAATTCGACACGGTGTAGCCAAGAATGGTAGGGTACTAGTAATAATGCCTTCGTTTCATTATGCCGAGTATGGTGATGATGATCTTGCTACTTTGATCAATTATCTGAAATCGGTTCCCCCCGCTGAAAACGAGCTAGAGCCAAGGAAGATTCAGTTCCCCGGGACAATTATCTTTGGCATCTTAGCCTTCGATTCTTGGTCTGTAAACCAAATCGATCATACTAAAATAGGTGGAAGTAACGCTCCTCTAATGGAAAATACAGCCGGATATGGAAAATATCTGGTCAACATTGCAGCCTGTGGTTCTTGTCATGGTGAAAATTTAGCTGGTAATACCTCAAATGGCCCTCAAGGCCCAAACATTACTCTTGGTGGTAACCTGCGAAACTGGACATTTGAAGAATTCACTATGGCTTTGCGCTCCGGACAAACACCGGATAAGCGACAATTGAATATTAAGATGCCCTGGCCACAGTACTCCATCATGTCTGAAGTTGAGGTTCAGTCTATTTGGTCATATATTAAGTCGGTTGATGCACTTGAAGATAATCAGTAACCAGTATAAACGCATTTAAATTGCTTCACTACAGGGAGATGTGGCGATCTTGTTCATCGGTTATGGTTTTTAAACCCGTGAGTGGATGGATATATTGTGGCATCATAAAATAATAAAACTAGGAATCACCTTATGTTTTTTGATGATCTTCTATACCAGTAGTGCTTCGCTGGTATTTGCGGATGCCATTGGTGCTTCTATGACTATATTGAGCATTCACACCAAACCTGGCATGCTCGCCTTAAGAGAGCAATATCCTCTAAGTCAGTGCCTGAAAGAATCGATGAAGGGGGGGTGGGGTCACAAAACGGGCATCATGCTTCATATATAACATCCCATCAACCTACACGGGGGAGAAATTCGGTTTGTTAACTTACTTTTGTTTGGAATGGAACCATCAGAAGACAATTTAATAACCACCGTTTTTCCCGAATACCTCCCATAACATCTTGACAGTTCTTAATAAAATGTGTTTTATCATATAAGATTAACCGTATACGTTACTAACTTTTTTTTGAGAAAGGGAATTCTTATGTCGCTTTTTTTCTTAGAGGCTTACGAGAAGGTTTATAAATCAAAAGTTATAGAATATGAGAAAATGTCAAATATAACTGACCAGAAGGTTAGAGATACTGAACCTGGGATGCTACTTCACGCACAAACTAAGATTTCAGAAAATGAACTTGAAGTAACATACAGATGGATGGAAGTCTTTGAAAATTATGAAGCATTTGAGGCTCATTTGAAAAATCCATTTGTTGAAAAACATATTAAAAGATTTACTGAAAACAAAATATTATCTGGTCCGGTGGAGGTAAAAATACATTGTGACTGGTCAGAAGAAAAAAAAGAGATCTTTAAAATTCCTGGTATTGAGCTGAGTTTTATACCTTTGGTTAATGGTTATTTTCGTTAATATTTATGATTTTCAATAGGTTTTTATCTTAAGGGGTATTAATGAATGCCCGTTATTCTTTCTTAGACAAATTTAACGCCGGATCTTCCACTACCCAGTGTGCTTCTTCTTGGCATCGGCAAGCGAAAAGCCTGTGTAGTTAACGCTCTTCAGCTCCGTGTATTCGTGCAAGCCACCAATCCCAAGCTCACGGCCAACTCCAGAGAAACCAAAACCACCACGCGACACAGCCGGGTGCTCTGCCAACAAACCTTCACCAGTGGAGGTAGCGAAAACGGCACCCGCCCGTATACGGTTGGCGACCCTCATTGCCTTGGCTGGGTCCGAGGACATGACCGTCGATGCCAGTCCAAAAGATGTGGAGTTTGCCTCGAGCACAGCATCGTCTTCAGTCGAGAACGATCTCACCGAGAGAACAGGACCAAAAACCTCCTTTTGCCACACGTCTGCATCTCGCTCCACGTTGATCAGAACAGTAGGCTGAATAAAATACCCACCGGAATTTCCAACTGTTGCCTCATCTGGAACGTCGCCACCAGTTAGAACCTCGACACCAGCAGCCTTGGCTTCATGAAGGAATCCCATGATCTTCTTGTGTTGCGAATCGCAGACGACAGGCTGGACCACGTCCGTCATTCCATCCTCCCAGGCCCTGTCACCACGATCTTTTTCAGTGATCGGGTCATTACAGAATGGAAGCTTCTCGAGTTCTTCCTTTAGCTTGTTCAATAAAGGAGCCTCAATACTATCTTGGACTACTAGACGTGTGTGTGCGGTGCAAATTTGTCCACCGTTAGCGAGGAATCCCTTCATTGTAGTCTCTACAGCTTTGTCGAGATCCGTGTCATCAAAAACCACCAACGCCGACTTGCCACCCAACTCAAGGGCGACCTGAGAGAGCTTAGGTGCACATGCCCCCATAATCTTACTACCCGTTAATGTTGAGCCTGTGAAAGAGATCATGGAAACAGAAGGTGAGGCTGCCAGAGCCGCGCCCGCGTCACGGTCGCCAGTGACGACGTTAAAGACACCGGGAGGAATGCCAGCGTCTTGAGCAAGCTTTCCGATAAACATACATGAGAGTCCCGCAATCTCTGATGGCTTAAGGATAGCACAGTTTCCAGCGACCAGGGCTGGTGCAACTTTACGAAATGCCACATTCATAGGATAATTCCAGGCGGAAATAAGTCCTATGACACCGATGGGGTCTCGCCTGTATACCACATCCCACTCTGCTGGAGGCACTCCGCCTTCCCCGCCACCAGAATTCACAGGTACGTCCTGTTCAGCATCCAGCACCTTACCGAGCGAGCACCAGTACTTGCCCTCACCTGCTGCACCACCTAGTGTCATGGCCGCTTGGCGATAGGGCTTACCTACATCTGCAGCCTCAATCTCTGCGAGCATTGCTATGTTGTCTTCGATTCCTTGTGCCATCTTTATAACAATTTCGGCACGTTCAGCCGCACTCATACCTGCCCAAGTGCCCTCCACCCAAGCAGCCTCAGCCGCGGCAATGGCCGCATCTACATCGTTGGCTTTGCCCCTTGGGAACTCATGCAAAAGCTCACCTGTTGCAGGGTAGTAGGTTGGAATCTTCTCTCCGTCGATGGCGTCGACGAACTGTCCGCCTATGTAGAGTTTATTAAAACACTCTGCAATGAGATGGGATTGGACTTTATTTAAAGATTTCATGTTGGTCTTTGCTCCATTTCAAAATTTTAAATAATAAATGTTAATATTATTTTATTAGTAGAATATGAAATATAGCATAGAATAGATTAGGATTACTAGAATAAAGATGTTGTGGTGGATTGTCTGACTTGTGACGCCATCTGAAGAAGCATCTAGGCAGAAATGCGATTAAATACTTTCTGTTTCAATGGGCGGGGCCCAGACTCTGCCCACCCCCCCCGTTTCTTATAGCTCTGGCAGTTCCTGCATCTCAACCAAGCCGGTGTACAACACCTCATCTGTGACCTGAGAGACGCTCATTCCAGTACGTTCTGACATGGCCTCAAGGGTGCGCTTAAGGTCAGGGTGAATGGTTGCACTGAGTACTGGGCGTTTCTCATAGTTGTCACGCCTTGGTACACGGACATTGTTCATACTCAATCTTGGGTCTTCTAACATTTTCCCTCCTTTTGCAGTATCACTACTTTTAGTATCATTTATAGGCATTTTATATCAGGGGTTTTTGATTGCTTCTTTGGTATGTCTGATCACTTACTACTATTTAACTATTTGATAATAAAGTATTTTTAATATATTATCAGGAATAAGACTTGGCATAATATGATCGAATATCCTTTGTTTCTAAACCATCCTATCCAAGGTACTT
>CAJXWT010000111.1 GCA_913062595.1 uncultured Fidelibacterota bacterium | reverse complement strand
TGGGGTTTACTTGAAGAAAACAAAAGCATTGCATTATGGGCTAATATGCCCTACAACACTGGCAACAACATGTCCAGTAATCATACTATTGGTGGAAGTGTAAAACTTACAGATCGTAATGCTAATGTGATTAAAGATGTGGATGATGAAACAGAAAAATTGATTTATTTGGATTCAACGGATTTTCGTTATTTAAACATGCCTGTTTCTGGTAAGGAAGGATTGATCAGCTTATCATATACCTGGTTGAGCCGTCGTCCCCATAAGCGCAATGCCATGATCCCGAAGCAGGGGCAAGGGGTTGACCTGACTTTGGAATATGCCAATTCCGGTCTCTATGGAGTTTTTGATTATACCCGCATCACCACTGATGTTTTTATCAATTTTCTGCCCCACAAAAAAAGCCCTGTTGTTATTTTTGGGCGCATTAAATCGGTGACCATGCTAGGGGATAAACCGCCGCCACAGGATATGCCAGCTATAACGAATGATACACCTATTTATATGGGCGGTAGTAATATTTTTGGTTCAGATGAGGTAATTCACCTCCGCGGCTGGGATGACTGGCGCTTAGGTGATCGTCTTGTCTTTGGTACAGTTGAATCACGCATAGGCGCTCCACAAGCATCTCTGGCAGCATTTCTTGATTTTGGTAATGCCTGGTATGCAGGTGGTGAAAAAGCCGATTTGTTATTCACGGGTGGTTATGAATTGCGCGTAAATATTGGCTTTATTGTTCTTGCTTATGGTACGGCACAGGATTTTAATCGTTGGAGAGAGAGGGAAAGTCCACATAATTATCTGCGAATGACCCTGGTAAACCCATTTTAGGCACACTATTAAGTTTAACTAGAATTACAACAATTAGTTTATATAAATACATATTATATATACTTATAATACACATGATAGATAATATATCGTCAATCAGGTAATTACTTTATTAATAATATATACACATTACATACACACAACAGATATTCACACCAACGGCACGAAACGAACTGGTGTAGATTTTTCCTTGTTGACATGACCATTTTGGTTTTTGGTAATAATGTATATGAATTGGTTGTATAATGGACCAATGGGGATAACCATGCGGCCATTAGGAGCTAATTGTTCGATTAATACCTCCGGTATTGTTTCCGGCGCTGCACTAACCAAAATTCGATCATAGGGTGCTTCCTTCGACCAGCCATTCTTTCCATCCGCACAATGACAATCGACATTATCATATCCAAGCGTCTTCAACCGTTTCCGCGACTTTGTTGAAAGGGTACTTAAAACTTCAAGTGTTATAACTCTTTTCGTAAGTATACACAATAGAGCTGTTTGGTACCCACATCCTGTCCCAATCTCCAAAACTTTTTGTTTTAAATCGACCTGTAACAATTCAGTCATCAAGGCCACAATATATGGCTGACTGATCGTCTGTCCATGTCCAATGGGCAAAGGATTATCTGTGTAAGCCATAGGACGGTAGATTTTGCTTACAAAACGATGTCTCGGGATTATTGACATTGCGTCAAGCACGGCAGTATCATTAATGCCACGTTTCTGCAGTTGATTAGCCACCATGGTTTTTGTCATATCTGACATAAAACACCTTGCCAGAACTTTAAAAAGAGATCAATTTCATTGTCCAATTATACAAACCACGGGATATGTTAAAAAAACCCATTTATTTTATAATTATTATTTTTACTGCCTCAATAAATGCAGGTAATGATCAATATGTATTATTGGTATCTATGGATGGCTTTAGGGCCGATTATTTGGAAATTATCGATACACCAAATTTCGATAAGATGGCCAAAAATGGTGTACAGTCAGAAGGGTTAAAACCTATCTTCATTTCGAAGACATTTCCCAATCATTATAGTATAGCAACGGGTATGTATGCAGAAAGTCATGGTCTGATTGCAAATTCATTTTTTGCCTCCGATCTAGATAAGCATTATTCAATTCATGACAGAGAGTCTGTAGAAAATGGGGATTTCTATGGTGGTGAACCGATTTGGGTAACCGCTGAAAGACAGGGGGTGAAGACTGCAAGTTATTTTTGGGTAGGTACAGAAGCAGCAGTAGCAGGTGTCCATCTATCTATATCGAAACGATATGATCAGAAAGTGCCCTTCGATGATCGTATTGATTCGGTAATGACCTGGTTTTCATTACCAATGTCACATCGTCCCAGGCTAATAATGTTGTATTTCCATGAACCGGACTGGACAGGGCATGAATATGGCCCCAGCAGTGCCGAAACCGTAGATCAAATTCAAAGAATGGATGGCATCATGGGAACTATCATGGAAAAGGCAGAAAAACTATCTATAGCGGATAAATTAAATGTGCTGGTTGTCAGCGATCACGGTATGACTGAATTAAATCAGGAACATATAATTGATCTATCAGCGTATACAGATTTTAGTGACGTGACTATGGCTGGGGCAGGACCCACTGTTTTCTTATCCTCAGATTCCAGGAAAAGACTAACCACTGTTTACAATGATCTCCAACAACTGCCTAATGCGCAAGTTTACTGGAAACGTGATATCCCCAAGCGTTGGCACTATCGTGATCATGAACGTATTCCGGAAGTTCTGATCGTTGCTGAAGAAGGATGGACCTTGATGCCTATGGGGCATGGTCCGGAAATGCCAAAGGGGGACCATGGGTACGATAATGAATTAACCAGTATGCAGGCTATATTTGTCGCGGATGGACCGGCGTTTAAATCAGGGTATTCAAGAAAAGTATTTGAAAATATTCATATTTACCCTCTTCTGGCGCATATATTGGGTCTGGAACCATACGCGGAAATTGATGGGGATTTAGACGTGGTTAAGGATCTGTTAGTAGATTAATAAATATAGAGTGCCAAGGGTTACAATGTCCATGGTATTGTTCTCTTCCAGCCAATCGAAAAGGACAGGCTTCCTTGGTTGATTGCAACAGCGATGTCCGAGTCCGGATATGATTCAATCTCATAAATAATGATAGCAGAAAAACCTTTAGTGATAGGCATGATAATTTCCGCCATTGCTTGTGTCCGGGAAAGGTTTTCCGCTACCTCTTCGCTGATCTGGTGAAAATATTCAACCTCTAATTTTGTGCTAACCCATTTTGTATCATGATCCCAGTAGAGCCCACCGCGGGCATAGGATGTTCTCCGATTGTCATTTAGATAGTCCGACATATCATAAGCATGGGCAATTTCTGAAATTATATGTCCTTGGGTATAGGGGAGTACAAATAGTCCCAGGCCCTGATTAAAATGGTATCGCAGCGCAACACCAGCCTGTGTATTCTTTTGGTAAGCGATCGTGCTAAACCTGTAAAACCTTGGCCATCTTCTATATTTCGAGCTGGATTTATAACGTATGAAGACGTACGAATTGTTCTGTAGTCCATATAGATATAAACGGAGATCCCCAAAAGTATATCTGCTCGATCTGTTTATTCTATAATAGCCGGACAGCCCGTTATCATTTGTCACCAGCACTCCTCCTCCTCGTACATAATGTTTCCATTTGGCTGAATTTGCACTGGCGTCCTGTCCCATAACGGCGGTAGTTAGAGCAGCGATAAATAGGATACTAAATGAGCGGCGCATGAATTATTGCTTAATTTTTCTGCCGCTATGCATCAATATTATGGCTGATAAGGTGAAGAATATGGTCATTATCAAAGCCATAGTAAAACTGGTCATGGGCGGTGAATCAGCGATACCTAGTATGGTGAAGCGTATACCGTTGATCATGTAATAGATGGGGTTAAAATAGCTCAATTTTTGGGCCCAGTCCGGGAGCATATTAACTGAATAGAAAACACCGCCAAGAAAACTTAGCGGTGTCAAAAAAAAGTTCTGCATCATTGCCAATTGATCCCAAGAATCGGATAATTGTCCCAGGACTAACCCCATACTGGCGAAGGCCCAGGATACCATGACAATAAACCCGATCGTTGCCAGGGGCTGGTGTACAGGCATATCGATCAATACCACACCCAACAGCATCACCAGAATTCCATTAACAGTACCCCGCACCGTACCGCCAATTATATAGGCCAAAGATATTTCCATAGCCGATAGTGGTGCTGTCAAAATATCCGGTAATTGCTGTAAGAGTTTCATTTGCAGCATGGATGATGAGGTATTGGATGTAGCGTTCATTAGTGTATTCATCATCAGTAATCCTGGCAAAATAAAAAGAGTATAGGGTACACCATTAATCTCTGCTATACGCCGCTCTAGCGTAAAACCAAACACAAGAATATATAGACCAGATGAAATCAACCCTGGTAGAACAGTTTGACGATAAACTGAAAAAAACCGGCCCACTTCCCGTGTAATCAATGTCCATAGTCCAATCCAGTTTGTACCGGCCATCATTTGATTCCTTCCCCGGTAAGATTAAGAAAAACGTCTT
>CAJXWT010000110.1 GCA_913062595.1 uncultured Fidelibacterota bacterium | reverse complement strand
CGCGATCAATTCTCAATAGTCTTTTTGCCCATCGATCCCGCAGATAATTCAACCGTTCTTCCTTATTTTTACTACCGATTCCCTGGTGAAAGGTCAGTGCATCCCCGATGGCCAGATAATTGGCAGCGGGATGGGTACCAATTTCCTCAAACTTACGGATATCATCCTGGCTGCATTCCTGGGGTGCCTGTAAGGGCCACAGATCGGCAATTTTGTCTTTGCGGACATAAAGCATCCCGGTTCCGTGGGGTGCACAAAGCCACTTATGCAGACTGGTGGCGTAGTAATCGCAATCCAGATCATCGGCATTAAAATCGAAATGGGCAAATGTATGGGCACCATCAACGATGACGGGAATGTCATATTTACGTGCCATCCGTACCACTTTTTTAACCGGTAGAATTTGCCCGGTAATATTGATCATGTGGCACATCAGGATCATTTTCGTTTTGGCCGTGATATTCTTTTCGAAAAGACTAACCACTTCATCATCATTTTCAGCCGGGATAGGTATTTTGAATTGTTTCATCACAATGCCTTCACGGCATTCGCGTTGTTTAAAGGTGTTGATCATGCGCCCGTAATCCTGCGTGGTGGTGAGTACTTCATCTCCAGGTTCTATGTCGAACCCGTTTTGGCAAATTTGCAGACCTTCTGAGGCGTTGCGTGTGAGCGCTATTTCTTCTGGATCACATTGATGAAACCGGGCCAGGCGCTGTCGTACCGGTTCCCGCTGGGGTTCTAGAATACGCCACATGGAATAGGCCGGGGATGTGTTCAAAAAATCCAGGTGCCGCTTCATAGCATCCTGTACTACCGCTGGTGCAGGACTGACACCACCATTATTCAGGTTAATCATACTGCGGTCGGCAGTATAGGCCTGCTGAATCTCAAACCAGTAGGATTCGTCCCGAGCAATATCCCTGGGGCTGCCTGTTGCCCCCTTGATCGCAGCTAAAGCCTTGGCCATCAATGCCGGGTTGGCCATGGCCACTGAAGCCACCACCGCCGGCTTGGCGATGGTACCCAAAAACTGTCGTCGATCTAATTGCTTCATATGCCATCCTCGAAGCAAATGTAATAATTAATGTGTTAGATTTTAATGCTGGCTTGAACGAATGCCAAATGAGCCTGGGAAAACTTTGTGTGAGAAATGATCACTGAATATCATGCCAATGGCCATGCTCCGGGGACCATACTTTCCCAGGCGGTGTTTCACCCGGCGGTTGTGACTGGGGAAGATTTGACGCAACGCCAGGTACTGCACCCGCAGGAGTGGCCGCGATGTCGTGCCAGTGACCGTGCTCCGGTGACCATACTTTCCCAGGGGGTGCTTCACCCAGTGGCGGTGCGGCCAATCCGGTACGCGCCTGGGGGATTACGGAGGTTGGTATTGAACTATTCGTTGTTGTGATGGTGCTAGTTCCTGAATCCATAAAAAAGAACAACAAGAATATGACCCCCACAATGACTGCAATAACCCACTGCTGGTTGAAACTTTTGGCGGCTTGGCCGTGGCAAACCTTGAATTTTTTTCCACTCCCGCAGTGACAGGGATCATTGCGACCTTGTTTTATCATCGAATATTTCTCCCAGCTAATTTTACACTAGCTAACTCTAATTAGCTATAAACAATAAACCGCACCAGGACAACATGATCAATACTTAAGAATTAAACTTTCCAGTGAATAATAATAAAACAATTTTAAGACCCGTAATTTGGGTTTTCTATCAAGCTTTTTGGACGCTACTGCCTGCGGCACGTATTGGGTTTCAAACTCGTTTAAAAATTCATTATAGCGACTATAATTGACAAGACTTGGTCCTGGTGAATCAAATATGTTTTCCGGTAGATCTAGCCCAATTACTGTATCAAACTTGCTGAAAGCATCCAGCGGCTTGAAGAAATTATCATAGTGTGCCGGGATATAATAATTCGGCTTTAATTCCTCCAAACAGGTACTGATATTGTTTTCAGCCCTGGAGGTGATGGTTTGAATTAATATATCAACTTGCCCGATCAGTTCCGGATTAAGAACAAGTGGTGAATCGGAAAAATAAATACGTAACCCGTTCGTTTCCACCAGGTATCCAATGGACAGATTATTATAAAGCTTGTAATCCCAGTAATTATATGGTGGTTTATCTTTGACAGGTCCTTTGGGCCCGCGCCAGGGAACATAATCATAGCGAGAATGCTGACCCTTAAATGCAGTGATCGTAAAGCGGCCAAATGTACCGACTTCCACCGTAGGATTATCGTTATTCAGATTTAATATGTTTATGCGACTGTCCGCAAGACCACCGCTGCGATCGACCCAACCTATGCCGCTGCCATGCTTATAGCTCTGAATAATACGGGCTGTGTTTGGATCGCCCGCAACAATCGGGCGGTTGTTTGCATCGGGGAACTGGGCCAGGATGAACGGGACATCTTCCAGGTGATCGTAATGGCTGTGTGTTACCAGAATGGCCGCAAGTTTATTTAAATCGACCGTTGACAATAAATAATGCTGGACAGCACTTGTATCAATTACAATTGGTTTCAACAGTTCCGCCGGCTTGGGCCGGGTAATGAACGGATCAATCAGTATTGTCGTTTGTGCATCACTAATTTCATAACCGAAGGTCCCTAACCAGCGAATACGCAGGCCGGGCATTGCTTTTACCGCTGATTTAATGTTTGGCTCAGCATTTTCCACACTTGCCGAAGACCATTCAAGAATGGGGCCGGCGGCTGCATCATAGCCGGGTACACCTGCATAGGATATTTCAGTAATCGTTTTACTATTATTCCCAAAAGCCGGGCCCGCGAGGATTAATAGTAACAGAAATTGCTTCAACTGGAATGCCGCGTGCCTACTTGACCAATTGGTCCAGGAACTTTTTGAGTTTGGGTGTTTGCTCCAGTGCTTGTTTCATCCGGGGAGTATCTTCCGCATCCAGGATAAGGGGGGAGCGCTGAAACCGTCCTTCATGATTGTAGTGACAAAAGCGAATTTCGTACCTGCCGCGCGCTTGCCCTGCAGTGAACTTGAGCAGTTGGATGGTTGGCAGATGATACTCGCACTGAATTTGCGCTTCCTCTTCAACAATGCCACTCCCCCATAACAAAGAAAACGTTTTTGGTTTATTGCCCATCGTTAGTTCTCCTACATAAAATAGAAATCAATATTACACCCCGTCAGTCCTAATTGTCCATAAACAAAAAACTTCGCTGGGTAATTATGAAATATAAAATAGCATAGGTAAAAAGGTAAGAGTGATGACTAGCATGGCTCAGTCAACATTTTAATATTATACCACCTATCAAAGGAGCGCAAAATAACAGACCTATATCTGCATCATTAGGATCTTCCACTGTAGCCATGTTTTCTTCAACCACAAGAAATGATAGATCTTCAAAAGGATGAAATAAGGTATCATTACTGGTTGCAATACTTACTACATCGCTAACTGGAAACTTTGTTGTTGTTGCTTGTACCTCTACTTTGAAAATTTGTTCTCCTCCACCTTGCCAAAAAATATACCTCTATAATCATCCCCAGATTTAAGTAGTATAACATCTTGCCTTATCTTCGATCCAGTCTGGGCAAGTATACCTTGCTTGTTAAATCAAATAACGCCAGTCTCTACCATACAGATAGTAACTGCCGTGGTAATAAGATCAATAAGTAGTGTTTACTGATTATTCATTCTTGATTTAGATATTAGAAATGTCCTTTAAATTTATCTGCCGGATATTTCTGGATATTCTTTTCCATTTTTTTCTTTACCGCATCGGTAATATCTATGTTGTTTCTGTTGCAGAACGCTAAGGTATATATCAATATATCAGCGATTTTAGCAATCGCATTTTCCCTCGTTTCACCTGCTTTCATTGCCTCTCTTGCCTGATCCAGGCTGAGCCATTGAAATAATTCCATCAGCTCCGCTACTTCAACTGACAGTGACATGGCCAGGTTCTTTGGACTATGGAACTGCTTCCAGTCTCTTTCATCCACAAAGGATTCTACAATTGATTTTAATTCATTTATGGTGGTTTTATTATCAGACATCAACTAAATCTACTACCACTCCCACAAACAAAAAAACCCGCTACTTGGCAATATCCATCCATCGGGTTATGAGCCCGACCTAAATCCGCAAAAAAACCCCACGAATGTGGTGCTGATGGTTTTACTTATAATTCTAAAGAACTCTTTATATGGTCATTACCAATAAAAAATTGGGGTGACTTTTCCACTAGACCAAGTTTTACTCTTTCTGCATCATGTATCATTGCTAAAGCTAAAGTATCTACTCTAAGTCCAAATCCTTTTAATTCAGAAAAATTCTCAAACCATGTTTGTTTACCCCGAAGTCGTATCAACATACCTGGCTTAAAAATAGAGACACTATTAAAAGAGAAATTTGATATTATAGTTTGTTCTTTTTG
>CAJXWT010000109.1 GCA_913062595.1 uncultured Fidelibacterota bacterium | reverse complement strand
TAGGTCAGGTGGACTACCGAAAGGACATCCTTTTATTGATAGAGAATTTCCTGGAGCCTTAAAAGTAACAGAAGATTCAATTGAAAAACCGGAAGAATTAACTAATGATATGACTGAAGAAGAACTGAAAGAATATTTCAACAGAGAATGGAATAAATAAAAAGAGGTTATTATGGAATTAAAAGAACAGATTATTAACGATATTAAAAATAACCCTGTAATACTGTATATGAAAGGCACTCAAGATATGCCAATGTGCGGTTTTTCCAATTCTGTAGTGCAGGTACTCAGCCAATATGGTGTGGAATTCAAGGATGTAAATGTATTGGAAAATCCTGAAATTAGAGTAAAGCTATCTGAATATTCAAACTGGCCAACTATCCCCCAATTATTTATTAATGGTGAACTAATTGGTGGTGCAGATATCACCGTCGAGATGCACAACTCTGGTGAACTCAAAACATTGCTTGGAAAAGAAAATACAGACTAAGAAGACGGTGCTGTTGAAATAACATCAAGGCCCGCAAGTAGCGGGGTATTTTGTTTGTGAGGTTGATGGTAGATTTGGATATGATTAAGCGTATCACACCACTACTATTGTTACTAGTCGATGGGTGTTCTAAAGAACAAAAGGAACCAATCAACATTGATGAATTAAATTAAAGAGATATAAAATGGAACATATTTACAACATAGCCAAATTTGTACATGTTATTAGTTTTGTATTTATGTCAATCCCTTTATTCAATTTGATTATCGTAAATGAGAGGGCGCTTATGGGGCCATCTTTAAATTATGAGACGGACCGTTATTTTGAAAATATAATTAAAAGAGGGGCAATCCGATGCTTCGTATTTCAGTGGACAGTCTTCATTTCTGGGGTAATTATTTTAACTTTGGGACCGGGGTTAACTGCCATTTGGACTAACTGGGTATTAACCGTAAAAACACTCATTTTGCTACTTTTGATGAGTTTACTTTCATATGTTCATTTTTCAGTTCAACCAAAAATTGAAAAACTATTAGTTTCTTTATCACCCGGTCAACCAGCCCCTGAAGATTTATCAGTAAAACTTGTACCATTTAGAGTTCAACGAAAAAAATTAGCTACAATATGTCTATTCTTAGTAATTACAGCAATAATATTTGGCGTACAAACATATAATCGCTTCCATCCATTTGTTTCTATCGCCTTAATCTTCCTTGCGGCTGGTTTTTCCCACCGTGCCAATAAATCCTTAATACGATTTGGTTGGTTTTAAAAACCTCATGTTATGAAATACCTGATAAATCTGAAAAACGAATTTCCCTTAAACCATCCTGATTAGACCCAGCAGGGTTTTTTGTTTATAGACATTAAAGATAATGTTTTTGAAATAATTTCAAACCTGGCAAAAACCGGAATCATTAAAAAGAAAGATACCTATCATTCTAGGACAGGCAAATTTTAATCAGAAGAAAAATGGTCCATTTTGCTCTAAAAAAAATTAACCTAGATCTTCTTGGCGGATCGGCAGCCTGCGGATTCGTTTACCGGTAGCGGCAAATATAGCATTGGTTACTGCTGGTGCTACGGGAGGCAGGCCTGGTTCACCAGCACCGCCAGGTGGCTCAGCACTGGGTACGATATGCACCTCTACCACCGGCATTTCATCAATCTGCAATAATTTAAATTCATGGAAGTTGGACTGAACTACGGCACCCTTTTCAATCGTTATTTCACCCTTTAAAATTGAGGTCAGTCCATAAACTATAGAACTTTCCATCTGGGCTTTAACACCATCCGGATTTACGACCAATCCGCAATCAACAGTTGTTACAATTTTATCGATTGTCAATTTACCGTTTTCTCCTACCGTCACTTCTGCTACTTGGGCTGCCCATGAACCAAAAGATTCATGAACGGCAATGCCCATGCCCTGGCCTTTGTCCATTTTCTTTCCCCATCCAGCTTTTTCAGCAGCCAGTTTTATCACGCCCAGATGACGGGGTGCCTCTGCCAGTAGCTGGACTCTGAATTTGTAGGGATCTACACCTGCCGCGTAGGACATTTCATCGATAAATCCTTCATTGGCAAAAGCGTTCTGAGAATTGTATACTGAGCGCCACCAGCCTACAGGAACTTTGGTATTGGTCATTACATAATCCACCAGCACATTGGGAATGGCATAGGGCAAATTGCTAGCGCCGTTTACGGCACTGTGATCCAATTTCCCTTCCTGAAATTTTTCTGGGAACAGTTGACCGGAGATAGACGGTGCAATTACCCGGTGGCTCCAGGATTTAACTTTGTTTTGTTTTGTTAGTGTTCCGCTGAGTTTATGAATACTTGTAGGACGATAAAAATCATGGTGCATGTCATCCTCTCTGGTCCAGATAAGCTTTACAGGTTTATTCATTCTTTTGGAAATTTGAATGGCATCAAGTATATAATCAGTAAAAAGCCTACGGCCAAAACCGCCGCCCAGCATTGTAACGTGGACGTCCACATTTTCTGGATCAAGGCCTAAAGCTTCTGCGGCTGTAGATTGTACACGCTGAGGTAACTGTGTTGGAGCCCAGATTTCACAAGAGCCATTTCTTACATGGGCTACACAATTCATGGGTTCCATAGTGGCGTGGGATGTAAAAGGAACTTTATACTGGACTTCGATCAATCGGTCTTCTCCATCGATGAATGTTGAAGTAGTCCCATCATTTCTGGCAATCAAGGCCTTTCCCGATCCCTTTTCTTCCATCATGTCCTCGATGCGCTTACTATCCCAGTTGGCAAAGTCACCAGGATCCCAATCAACCTCCAGAACACGTTGAGCCTTGATGACAGACCAGGTGTTCTTGCCAACCACAGCAATGCCTTCATCAATTTGAAACACTTTCAGAACGCCGCTGACTTTGTTGGCCTCTTTTGGATTGAATGATTTAACATTCCCGCCAAATGTTGGGCAGCGCAGTACAGTTGCATAAACCATATTTGGTCGTTGAACATCAATGCCAAACTGCGCTGTACCATTCACTCTGGAGAGAGTATCCAGACCAGGCATAGAATTTCCGATCAGTTTGAAATCTTTGGGGCTTTTTAACGGGGGGTCTTCTGGAACAGGCAATTTAGACGCAGCCTCTACTAGTTCACCGAAGGTCAGGGAATTGCCGGAAGGTTGGTGAATAATTGTTCCATTTTCAGCACGACAAGTAGCCGGCAACACATTCCATTTATCTGCTGCGGCCTGAATCAGCATTTCCCGGGCCGCAGCACCGGCTTTTCTTAAACGGTTAAATGAACGACGAATAGATCCACTACCGCCTGTTCCCTGGCTACCGTATTTATCGGGATGGGCATCGGCCTGGGCCACTTCAACCTGAGACCAGTCTGCCTCTAATTCTTCAGCCACAATCATGGGCAAGGAAGTACGGATATGCTGTCCCATTTCAGACTTGGCGGCTGTTATAAGGATAGTGTTGTCGGGACGGATAGACACCCAGACATTGGGCTCAAAGACCTCTTCCACAAAACCGGCAGACAAAAGTCGTTCTTTATAGGGCAAAACGACTCCGATCATCAGTCCCGCACTAGCTGTGGTGGAGAGTTTCAGGAAATCTCGTCGTGAATAATCTTTCTTCATCCCTGATCCTCTGCAGCACGGTGGATTGCTTTACGGATGCGATCGTAGGTCCCGCAACGGCAGAGATTCATCCGCATTGCTGAATTAATTGTAGCATCATCGGGGTTAGGATTACGTTTCAATAATGCGGCTGCTGCCATTATCTGGCCAGATTGGCAATAGCCGCACTGGGGCACTTCCTCTGCTAGCCATGCTTTTTGAACAGAGTGCGAATTGTTTTCAGACAATCCTTCAATGGTTGTGATTCGTCTATCCTCCACATATTCTACAGCAGTCATGCAGGACCGGATAGCTTCTCCATCCAAGTGAATGGTACAAGCACCACAAAAACCTCGCCCGCAGCCAAACTTGGTACCTGTATAGCCAAGTTCATCCCGTAGTATCCAGAGCAGTGGTGTATCCGCATCTGCAATGATACGGTGTTTTTTTCCATTAATGTGAAGTGTAAATCTGGGCATAATCCAATTATGTAATGTAATTCACGGTATAAAATATAACAACAACATGTGTCCGCTTTCCGGGTACATTTTATATTAGATAAAAACTAGATTTGATGGAAAATTAACTTGTAAAGGGAGTATAACATGGCAGATGAAAATTTTGAATTTCCGGAGTTTTTTGTTTATAGACATTTAGGACTGGTGGTACGTACATTTACTCTGCTGGAAGATTCTTTATAGATTATCTAGTACCAGTAGTACCCACTGAATTATAAATATTTTTTTGGAAGGAAATAGCCATGAAAAATTACACTGGAACACTATCACTTTTTTTATTCATCTCTGTGTTAGTTGGGCAGCCCACATTTACAGAGCATGCCATTGACACATCAACTCATGGTGCCCGCGATGTTTA
>CAJXWT010000108.1 GCA_913062595.1 uncultured Fidelibacterota bacterium | reverse complement strand
CGTTATAGAATCTGGTGCGGCTGCTTTTACAGTCATGGATTCCTTGCGTCTCACGGTTACCGATAGTACTGTGTATACGGATACTACATCTACAGGCGCAGACACTACCTGGACAGTATATGATACAACCAATTATAACATTGATCCCTACATGGGGAATAGTATGCTTGTGTTCCCCGACCGGGGCGGTGTTTACGAGGATAGTGCCTACGCTATGTGGATAGCCGGTGAATCGTTCGATATAACTGATTATCTCAATGAAGGCGGTTATTTATCGATGAATTACTATTATAATATCGATGTTGAATTGAATAATGATTATTTCTACGTTGGTGTTATGCTGGATGACAGCACCGTTTGGTGGGGTGATTACAATGATCATACCGGTTCAACGTTTGGTAGTTGGTATTATGAAACAGCTGATTTAACCTGGCTGAGGGAGTTGGATGAATTTGACAGCGTATCAACAGCAACCCCGATAATTATTTTTGATTCCGATGACAGCTTAGTGGTTGGCTGGGGTGGCGCCTTCGATGATTTCCATGTAAATGGCAACCCCTGGTTCTTGCCGCTACCGGGCCATCTCCATGCGGAGAGTTTTGGTTCCCATGTTCCATTGCACTGGGACGAACCAATGTCCTCTGGGCGGGTTAGTTATGAGGTGCACAGTTTCCATATGAGTGAATTGGGAGGATCACAGCCCCCAACAATACAAACACGGACGGTCACCTCTGAATTTGATAATTCAGCGATTTCTCGCGATGTGATCAGCTATGGCGTTCACCGGCGTCATTGGGATGGCAGCACTATGCAAATTGGGGATTGGGAACCATTGAGTGTTACCAATGTGACATCGTATTTTGATTTTGGCCTAAGCGACGGCGACCGCGCTGATTACCGTATCAATGTTCGGTATGAAGATGGAGATATGCAAACACCCTCTAACACTGCCCATGCTCGCGTTGGCGTGCCCTATGTAATGCTGGTAGACAGTTTTGCTACTACCACTACATTTGATTCCACTTTCGGAGATCATTGGGAAATATGGTCAGGATCTGAAACAGCTACCTGGGTTATTGGCGACTCCGCCGCTGCCCACGGTTCATCTGGGTATACAGGAACGTTTGGTCAATATTATATACCAGAACATCCAGATTCAGCGGGAACGTTCGCCTATATTAGCAATGGTCAGGCACAAGGAAAAACAGTGCTGATGACGCCCTTTCTGGATTTTGGAGGCCATGCTTCTGCATTGCTTGAATTGGATGCTTTTGCAATGACGTACGGTACATTTTATGACCCAGTTGCCTATACGTACGCAGATCATGCAGCTGTTTATGTGCGTTCGCAAAGTGAGCCTTGGCACCTAGCTGTTAATGTAACTTACTCTCATTCTGTTGATGGTTGGGTACAGGAAAGAGCAGACCTTGGCTGGCTGGTGGGCCACAGAGATCGAGTACAGTTCGCTATAGTGTGGATTCACGGTACCTCTAATAATTATTATGGTGACGGGCTTGCTATAGACGACTTTTCTGTTATGCCGCTTGATGGGCCTACAAACCTAACTGCGACAGCTACAACAGAAAACGTTACCCTGAATTGGATGGGGGTTGATGGACGACGCGCGAATGAATATAGTGATTTATTGTCAGCTGAAGAGAAAGAACATTCTTCGCAGTCTCTAAACGCCATAAATGGTAAAGTGCTTTCTCAAAACGGTAGTATGAATAGATCGCTTGCCACAGATGATGATGTAGTAACAAATAATAGTCGCGATACTGGGGATGACATTTCTGATCCGTTTATATTAACGATACCTGAAAGCGGCGATACGCTTATTACTGGCAGCACCGTAGGATTTACCAATGATTATGATGCAGTTTGTCCCTACTCCGGGAGCACATCCCCAGACGTGGTTTACAAACTGGTTTTGGCAGACAGTGTCAACGGTTTAGTTCTAGATCTTTGTGAATCTTACTATGATTCCAAGGTATATATGTACCTTGAGGATTCGTTGGCTACTGGTGATACAACTAATATTGCCTGTAATGACGATTATTGTACGGCGTCTCACGGTCAGTCATATACGTCCTATATAGAGCTTGGACACCAGCTTTTTGGCGGTGTTAGCGCAGGTACCTATTATATTGTAATTGATGGGTATGGCGGCGCATCTGGCGAATATGTGATGGACGTTAAGATAATGTCACCACCCCCAGATATGGTGTACAATGTTTTTAAAGATGATCAAATGGTCGCGGTTGATCTGCCTGATAGTGTATTTACCTATACGGACAATAACGTAAGCCTTATGGAATCTGCTTATTGGGTTAATGCTGGAAGAATAATGGAGTTATCTAGCGAACGTCCATTTTATGGGCCTCCAAATTATGTTATACCCCAGGCCGACTTCGTTGTGGGTTATGTGCAAACAGATCACTCAAACCATGTGTGGGCCGCTAAGGAAAATACTCCTCCGGGCGCGTTTGCCCTGGTAACACCTCCGGATGGACAGGCGCTGGTAATAACACATGATAATATTGGCAGCAATCAGATATTTGCCTGGTCGTCATCGGTTGATCCTAACGGATCCGTAATTACATATCATGCGACCTTGCAGGTACCGGCCGGTACAGATACTCTTGAAATATCAGTGGACACTACCGGAACAGCAGTACTTGTTCCTTATGCGTCTATCGCACAGGTAATGACTGCATATGCTACAGCTACGGGAAATTATACAGCAGATGTTAGCTGGACAGTCTATGCTGATGATGGCTGGGATGTAATCGAGGCCTCAAATGGACCGAGAAGTATTTCGGTCGACATTGGCTGGTATCTTGGCATGAACGACGAAGCCATCATTCCAGATGTTTTTGCTCTGCACCAGAACTACCCGAACCCTTTCAACCCGGTAACTACAATCCGTTATGATATTCCGGAACAGGCTCTTGTGCGGATAGATATCTATAACATACTGGGTCAGAAAGTAGCAATTCTGGCAGAAGGCCTTCATGAACCCGGCTTCCACGCTGTACGCTGGAATGGAACCAATATGTATGGGAACGCGCTGTCCTCAGGTATGTATTTCTATCATATCAAGGCTGGTGATTTCCGGGATGTGAAGAAACTACTGCTGGTGAAATAATTATAAGTATTTCAGCAGGTAAACCATGAAAATTGAGGCGGGTAATAAAAAACCCGCCTCTTTTTTTACATGTTATTCACTTGGTTTTTAAACATAAGAAACATTATTATTTCATTATCCTAAGTGGAGGGTCCAGCAGTGATTCGATTTATTATTAAACCATTATTTATTTTATTATTAATTATTGTCCCAGTTTTTGCGCAGGATGTCTGTCCGCCGAATAATTTGACTGTTACACCTGGGGTTGCCACCCTCAGCGTTACCTGGGAAAACCCCGGTTTCTATTATGGCATTCACGAGATCAGTCCTCAGAACGCTAATTATCATACTGGTTCTGTTGATCAGAATTCCGGCTTTACTGAGACTAGTAAGATTAAGAGCATCAACCAAGAGCATGGTTGGGCCATGTTTGATATTTCTGATCTGCCCCCTGGGCTAGAGCCTATAACGGTGGAATTCAATTTCTTTGTTTATGGAACGAATTATCCCTACTGGTCTGTAACCCCAGTATCATCAAACCCCCTTACAACTGGTTATACTGCATTATATAATGATGTTATTGAAGGGGCTGGTTCTGATGGTATTAATGACTACGGTTCTTTCTACGAACTTTCTGATTTCGGCCCAGGCCAATATTCTTATCAACTAGTGGGATCGATTCTTGAGGACATCGCCAGCTCGTCAGCGATACAAGACTGGTTTACCATCGGTATTGTTGATTGGGATTTTGTTGTAGATTATTATATTTTTTTGGAAGGCTGGGCAGAACCCCACCCACCATCTTTGACCATTACATTTGCAGAGGGTGAGCGCTACATAGTGCCGGCCATACCATACCCCGGTGCAGACGCTGCAGATATTGCTGAATACAAGGAAGCAGTCAGTAATGGCCTGCAGGAAGAAGTGGAAACAGAACATGCCCAGGTATATGTTGATATTGATCGAACTAATGACCGCGATTGTCTACCGGCGTGGGGCTATTACCTTTTTATGGATGGGGATACACTGTTATATACAACTAATGATGAATTTAATATGCAAGGGATCATTGATCAGGAATATTGTTTTTATGTTATTTCTGAAGTGGAAGTTCCTGATTCCGCAATGGTAATCAGTTCTACCCACGATTCAACACAGGTGATTGAACATGACTCAACAAATGCGACCTGGGATACAACTTATGTTATGATAATGGACACAACCTATGATATAACATGGAACACGGAATATTCAGCGCCATCAGATACTGTATGCGGATCGCCAGTAGAATTCCTTTTTTGTTCCACCGCCGATTTTTATAGTGTTTCTTCCTATACAGAATTAAACCTTAATTGGACGGCACCCTTTGCACCTGGCCATGTAGAAGCTTGGGGATATATTAACGGCACCGGAACGGAGCTTCCAACGTTTAATGAAAATGTAACTAAATTTTCTGCTGGCCCTAATCACGGACTTTTTCT
>CAJXWT010000107.1 GCA_913062595.1 uncultured Fidelibacterota bacterium | reverse complement strand
ATCTTCTCCACCCGCTGGTTTAGAGGAATATTGGTGAGCCAGCGCTGAAGTTTCACAAAACTTTGACTGTTTCCCGAAAAAACCTTAAGGGATTTCCCTATTTTAGGCAGATCACGAACAACAGGCACTTCTTCTTTGGTACAAACGATGTAAATAGATTCACTGGATAATTCCTCGCCGGGCATGGTTGATACCCTGAATTTGATATACCGCCGGATTTCAGGATCCGGGATTTGCAGTGTTGCTGCTCCTTGCACATAATTTTCCTGCAAAAACTCATTGGGGAACATCAGCATAACATTTTGATCAGCCATCAGGTTAAAAACATAAACGAAGCAATCCTTACTGGGCGTAACTGAAAAAACCAGTTCATCTCCCGATTTCAGCAAATTGTTTTCCAGTGCTATTTCAACATTAAAATTCAGATCACGCTGACCCTGAACCGGTTCTACGTAAGCCTTCAGTCGCACCGTTTTTTCATAACTGTTTTTACCATTCAGAGGTTTCATATTGTCAAGCAGCACCTCTTCTGCTGTTATTACCCCAGAAACAGTGCTACGGAAAAAACCAGACCATGCCGTCTGCTCATTGGCTTGCCCACCCACCTCGCTCATCATGTCGGTCAGCAGGGATGTAACTTCAATATTTGCCGGGACTTTTTTACTTACTGCCGTATTCCGCAGAATCTGCAAGAGTTCCTGCCGGGCTCTGTCCGGTGCAACAGAATTAGAAAAAACACGGGTTTCTTCCACTTCAACCCATCCCGGTTCACCGGATGCAAATTTTGCTATTTCAGTACCTGTCGGTTCGGAAATATTATCCATGTTCGTTATGGCACCGCTCGCTTCCATCGCAACGCTGGATAAATCCTTTTCCCCCTCAGAAACACCGACATCTTTATTCAACTCTTTGAATGCCGCATCAGCGGCCTGCTGTGCCGGCCCGGGATCGGGCTGAGGGCTGGGCTGTTCGGGGGGTGTGCTGCAAGCCGCCAGGAAAAACAGCAGTAGCACAAATCTGGTTCTCATAGATTATTCAAGTTCTACCAGGACCCTGTTCTTGTTACCTACAAAAGTCGGTGTCTGCTGGTGCTGGCCGGATCTGATTTCAATCACTTTGTCGGGTACCTGCTCGGCCTGATCTATTGATATAGATTTAGAAAACGATCGGGTCCCGTTTACTTCGATCCAGCCTGGTTTCCCCGTTTCATAAAGCGCCATTTCATCCGCGTCAAGTTCAGGGATAATAGTTTTTATTTCTCCAGATGTTTGGAGCGGTACGGCAGCCTTAAGATTCACAGGAACAGCTTGCAAAGTAAAGCTGAAGAGGATAAATAACTTAAAAGGGTTAATCACCTCAAAAAATTTTAGTTAGAGAGTATTTATTATTATGGCCCCGTATTTAATGAATTTAATTCCTTTTCAAGAGCCTCAAAACCTTGCCTTGCTTTGAATTCATTATAAAGGGCTTCTTGGTTTCTTGCTTCGCTAACCGAAGCATCTACAGCATTCTGCAATGCATATTCTACGAGTACGTAAAAAGTACCATCTTTAGCTACCTCAGTTTTGATAATCTTACTTCCAGTCAACGCCTGTGATGAGACTTGCTTTGAAACCGATTCAGTAAATTCCAGCGCTTGTGCGTTTTCTCCCACACCAGATTCCTGTATAAAATCCCTGAGCATATTGTTAACCTTTACTTCCACTGCTTGTGCAATTTCATCTCGGGCTCGAGCTGTTGCTGTCTTTTTTGCCAACGATGGGTTTTGTTTTTTTGCTGTCCCAACACCGTAAAATGCATCTTCAGAAGTAGGTGGATTTAGAAAGAAATCTGGGAAACCAGAAGTTGAGTAGTCTTGTTTTACCGGAGCTTCTGTGCTGCCGGAACGGACTGGTGGAGACGATGATCCGCAACTGGTAATCATCAAATTTCCAAAAATAATTAGTGTAATAATTAAAGTATTTTTCATTACTCCTCCTTAATGATATATTTTTTTTAAATCATTGGGTACTACTGGTACTAAACAAACAATACGGTATCTTCCGGCAGAGTAAATGTACATCCCACCAATCCTAAATGTCTATAAACAAAAAACCCCGGATGGGGCTTGATTGGGCATGGTCGAAGGGGTTTGGGCCTTAGTTCGACCTATACGCTTGTACTCTATCTTTTCGGCGAGCTAACTCACTTGTATATTCTCTGCCTAAAGTATCTGCATGCTTTTTGGCCCAAGCTGTCAATTTAGTACTGCCGGTCGGGGGTGTATCCACGGCCAGCGTGCCGGCCATTAAGCCTTTGATTTCATCCCAGGTCAGAAAAACATCACCAACGAACCAGCCTGTGATGAGTGCCACAAGATAACCAACGACTGGAGGGGTGGCTATGACCGGTCGATTTTTTTCAATGATTCCCCCAATTTCTTCGACGAGTTCTCTATAAGTGAATGATTCAGGCCCGATAGCATTGATGATCTTATTTTCTCTGATTTCTCCCTGCTCAACGGCCAGTTTTGCCAGGTCATCAACATAAATTGGCTGAATACCATAATTACCATCCCCAAATACCCCAAAGATAGGAAATCGTCTTAAGGCCCAGGCAATGTTATTGATCAGAATATCCTCTTTTCCAAAGAGTACGGCCGGCCGTAAAATTGCATATGACAGGCCCGATTCCACCAAGCTTTTTTCAAGATGGGCTTTCCCTTGAAAATACTCGAGGTCGGGCTCGGCAGCAGGATTGGTGATGCTGACATGAACGATTCGCTCGACCCCTGCTTTTTTTGCCGCCTCAAATAAAATCAGGGTGTTCTTGACCGCATCGGCATGCGTAAATAATTTGTGATTAAACCTGACCCAGTAAGTATTATACAACACCGATACCCCTTGCAAGGATTCGGCCAATTTTTCGGGGTGTTCGAAATTAAATGGATGCACTGTCATTTTATCGGCAAAGGGATTGTGCCGGTCAGTGGAATTTGTCAGGGTATGCACGGTATACCCCTTAGCCAAAAGCCGCTGGGCAATGTACTTGCCGGAGTATCCAAAAGCTCCTGTTACGGTATGAATCTGTTTTTCCTGAGTCAAAATAACATCCTAATAATTGTATAAAATTACATCCTAAATGTCTATAAACAAAAAACCCCACGAATCTATGGCTTAGAGGACTTTCAATATATCGGCTACTCTTTTTAATAAGGTCTTGTATTGTGTTTCTTTAATATGCGTTGCATAACATCCTCCAATTAGCGCTCCAATAGGTAAAATAATTAAACCAAATAACAATAGGCTAACAAAAGAATAAGTGAGTGCAGCTAAAATTCCTTCTAGAGGGCCAAGTATATATTCGGTTAACTTACCCAAGTACAATTTCTCTATATAATTACTTAGTAGGAACAGATACCAACAAACAAAATGGGCTAAAGCGGCGCCTAAGGCACCAACAGTGATACCTCTGCTTACACTTATGCGTTCTCTACGTTCAATCATAATATACCAAATAAAGCATGGAGCCAAGAATGCTGCAATACCAGCAGAAGATATAAATCCCAAGCCATAGCCAGTAGTCAATTCCTCACTTCCCCAATCAGTATTTCGCAAAATAATACCAAACCCTATTCCAACTGGCGAACACAACAAACCAAATAATAGCGAGTGTTTCATTTATTTAAGCAGCACCATCTTCTTAGTCTGCATATACTCACCAGCCTGTATCTGGTATAGGTAAATCCCAGCACTCACTGGTTTGCCGTAGTCATTGGTAGCATCCCATATTACTGATCTAGAGCCAACATCTTGATTTTGGTTTACTAGAGTTTTCACTTGGTTACCAAGTATATCGTAAATAGCAATGCTAACTAAACTTTTTTCTGGGATACTATAATGTAGCTTTGTTATTGGGTTAAATGGGTTGGGGTAGTTTTGATGAATTGAATAATTTATTCTTGATGGACCATCTTCATTCGCCAATGTAGTAATTGGATACAAATTAAATAATTGATCATCAAAATATTGTATACGGTTCGGGATAGTTTGGGTAATTATTTCAAATGTTGACTGATCTATGCGATCAGAACGATAGCGAATTGCTAAATACGGCAAGAAACTCTCCGCAATATCCTCCCGATCTGGATAATCTTGTGCATAGGTAGATATAAATTCTCCATCAATTGTCTGTGCCGTAAGCCATCCAGAAGATGCTGCGTGATTTGCATCCAGCGATGTATGTGCTGCTTCATGCACAAGTGTTTCTTCCAAAATACCATCATTTATGTAATTCAAAGCCTGCCCAATGTGAATGAGGATATTATTATTCCCTCCTCCAAAAGGTTGGGTACCTCGATGTATCCAAACTGTTTCAACATCAGCCCTAAGTGCATTGGGAAGTCTACCAATTTCAATTCCATATTTTTCCGCTTCTATAAAGGCAGAGTCAGATGAACCAAACTCTGGATTTACTTGTATTTCACTGGTGAGGCCATCATTAAAAGTTGCATCAAAAAGATAGGCAGTTACTGTTATCCAATCATTGACCCGTCGGTCGTACATAGTCCTTACTCCCTGTCCTGCGTAAGGAGCCTCTATAAATGTTGATATATCCTCTTCTGTGATGATATCTGGATCAATAAATATTGTGCCAGAATAAGGAGGATCAAAAACAAGTGACTCACTCTGGCAGAAAATAATAGAAGCTATAAAAAAAATTGGAATAAATAAATAGTGCCTCATCTCAACTAATATTACGCACCACCAGTCCTAAATGTCTAGAAACAAAAAACCCCACGATTGTGGGGCATCACAAAGTGTGGGAGGGAATCCTGTTGAAGGAGAACTCGACTTTGGCTCTTGCCATCTCTCCCTCGATCTCCAGCACGGGATAAGCGAGGAAGTTGATGGGTCCGGAAGAAGGGCCAGGTTCGACCACAAGGTCGCGGCCGCGGCTGAATTCAATGCGATTGGCCGGATGATGGCCGAAGTAATAGGTCGACAGGGTAGAACACTTGTCGCCCTCGCTGATGTCAGCGGGCCACCACTTCCCATTGGTGTAAAACTCCACCCAGCAATGATATCCATCAATCCCGCCCTCGTTTCGCTCCGAAGGAATGGACGCACCAATGGCAAAACGCGCAGGGATGCCAACAGCCCGTGACAAAGCAATGAAATAGGAGTGAAAGTCCGTGCAGTTTCCGGAACGTATGTCGCAGGCATAAACCGCATCGCCCTTCCCCCAGCCATCGCCGTATTTCATGTAGCGCATGCGGTCGATCGTATGATC
>CAJXWT010000106.1 GCA_913062595.1 uncultured Fidelibacterota bacterium | reverse complement strand
ATCGCCTCAAGCGAACTACCCGCTTCTCATAATGATGCGAACAACATCTGGAAGCTTATTCGATCTTGCACCAGGTGGGGTTTACAAGCTCTCCCGGTTGCCCGAGAGACTGGTGGTCTCTTACACCACCCTTTCAGCCTTACTTGTGATTTGCGCTAGCAAATCCATCAGCGGTTTACTTTCTGTTGCACTTTCCATATCCTTGTGGATTCCTCCTGTTAGGAGGCACCTTGTCCTGCGGTGCTCGGACTTTCCTCTCTGAAATTCAGAGTAACCACTCGATCAACTCAGACTGTCAAAAAGCCGCGAAGATTAAAGGACTAAATCGGAAAAACCAAGGACGAAATGTTTACAGGTAATATACTGGTTATCTATTTATCGAAATAAAGGAAGCGACTGCAAATATCGCAATTATATAGCAAAGTTTTTTTCCGAATAAAAGACACACTTTGGGTAGGCACTACAAATCCACATCCACTACAGGAATTCCCATCAAGAGTCACTACTGCAAGACCATCCCGGGCATCTCTAATGCGCATATATCTACCTAACACAGATGGATCAATATGTATTGATTTTTCTTCTCGCACTTTTTCCAACTCAGATTTTTTATCCGCCGACTCAGCAATTAGATCCTCGAGTCTATCTCTGCGTGTGCTTAGATTTTCACTTAGCGACTCAAGATTCTCTTCTTTTTCCTGAAGATCATTCTGCAATGTTTCTTTTTCTTCTTCCAATTCAAGATCTTCAAGTTCAACTTCATCCATTTCTTGCTTGAGGTATTCTATTTCCTGAGTCAGAGCATCGTACTGCTTATTGGATGTGACCAGAGATAACTGATCTTTCAGTTTATCGATCTTTTGTTTTATTTCAGCCATACGGTGCTCGGCTTTATTTAATGCTAGTTTAATTTCCTTTAAACGATTTTTTCCCTTATCCACCGCGTTAATCAGCGACTCTTCCTCCTGGCGCAATTTGTCTACTTTTTTGGGTAAATCACCTAATAGTTCATTTAAATCCTGCAGTTGCGTGTCCACAGCCTGAAGTTCCACTAACTGGGAAACCTCAATAGCTGGTGCTGTCTCAACTGGCATATACTATCTTTCCATATAAAAATAAAAATGCACCTGGATAGGTGCATTCGCTTTGTTTATAGTTAAGCCTTACAATACTACGAGTAAATCGAGGCTCGTTAGCCATCAATTAAAAATCGATTTTTTGGATTATATTGGTCCATAGCGGCGCTGAATTTACATTAAACATATCATACATAAAAGCACAGTACTATATCCTGATTTATTCTTGATTATAATGGACTTTTTTGTCGTTTAACGTTTTCAATTATAATTAAGTACCGCATGTGATAAATTTTTAGAACTCATCAAAGAACCTTATATTCCGCGCGAAATAACTTCATAGTACAAACTTTAAATTCATGAAACAGAATTATGATTACAGTAATTAAAAATATCATCCTCATACTGGGTATTTTATTTCCTAGGTTGCAGGCAGAGGATAATTTCATTCAGCTCCCATTGGATATTGCTGAGACTACATTTGATGATGCCATACCACTGCCGAAAGAAGTGTTTGGTCACAGTATTGGAGAGCAACACACAAGGACAGATCAAATTATTGATTACTTTGAAGCAGTAGCTGCTACCAGTGACAGGGTCATTTTCAATGAGCATGGCCGCACGCACGAAGGCCGGCGATTGATCCATGCCATTGTAACCAGTGCTGACAACCAGAAAATACTGGGTGAAATTCAGGCCAATAACCAAAAACTTTCATCTGATCCGAAAAAAGTATCCAATAAGAAAATCAAAAAGATGCCCGTCGTCGCTTATTTTGGCTATTCCATACATGGTGACGAAGCCAGTGGTGGTGAAGCAGCTATGTTATTATTATACCATCTCAGTGCTGGTTCCAGTATTGCTATAAGAAATTATCTTGAAAATATTGTATTAATTATTGACCCAATGTTGAACCCGGACGGGCGTGATCGTTTTGCTAACTGGGCTAATGGTAACCGTGGCCATGTACCAACAATTGATTTGAATGATCGGGAACATAACCAGCCCTGGCCTGGGGGAAGAACGAACCATTATCTGTATGATCTGAATCGGGATTGGCTGCCGGCAACTCAACCCGAGTCCCAAGGCAGATTAAAATTATATTATAACTGGCGCCCACAAGTGGTGGTGGACTTCCATGAAATGGGTAGAGACAGAACATATTTTTTTCAACCCGGTATTCCCAGCCGTAATAACCCCAATACACCTGAAAATGTATTCAATCTCACCAACAAACTCGCGACTTACCATGCCGAAGCGCTGAACAGCATTGGCGTATTGTATTATTCTAAGGAACGTTTTGATGATTTCTACTATGGAAAAGGATCTACTTTCCCAGATGTAACTGGTGCGATTGGTATCTTGTTTGAGCAGGCATCATCCAGAGGTCTTGCAACTTCAACTACCAGCGGCGAACTTTCCTACACATTTTCTATAAAAAACCATTTTAACGCATCGCTGGGGACTTTGGAAGGAATGTGGGAAATGCGGGATGAATTTCTAGAGCACCAGCGAAATTTTTACCGCGATGCCAGTAAAGCAGCAATTCAATTTCCTACCAAGGCCTATTTGATAAGTACTGAGTATAAAAATACCCAGGTAAAGTTATTACTCAATAATCTGTCGCAACACCAGGTCAAATTGCATTCATTGAAAAAACCATATGCTGCAAACAATATGAAATTTCAACCGGGTAAGGCAGTACTGGTCCCTGTGAGCCAGCCTCAGTCACGTTTCATTAAAGCAATTATGGAAAAAGTAACTTCCTTTAAAGATTCGTTATTCTATGATGTATCGGCTTGGTCATTACCGCTGGCAGCGGGTGTGGATTATATCGAACTGAAACAAAACCCTAGTGCCATAATTGGCGATGAACTACCTGATGGATACTTTACTGCCGGGGCAAAGATCGGTGGTAGAGCAACCTACGCTTATATTATGGAATGGGGCGATTATTATGCGCCGCGTGCACTTTATCGCATCCTGGATCTAGGAATAATCCCACGCTTAGCATTGAAACCATTCAGTATAACGATTAATGGGCAGCCGGTAAATTTTAAACGGGGTTCAATAATCATACCGCTGGTCCAACGTGATAAAACATTGAACATCTCAAATGATGACGTCCACGAAGTGGTACGCACTATTGCGGCAGAGGATTTTGTAAATATATATGCCGTAAACACTGGTCTTGCGGATGATGGCCCTGACCTTGGGGGTCTTCATGCTGTTCTGGAAAAACCGAAAATTGCCCTGCTCGCCGGTAAGGGAACCAGCGCTTACAGCGTAGGTCAGGTCTGGCACTTATTGAATGAAAGAATGCACATTCCTGTATCATTAATCGACACAGACCAAATTAACAGAACCCTCTTGGATAAATACAATGTTCTGGTCATGACAGATGGATATTTTGGGCCCATCGATTCAACCGATGTTAAAACCATAAAATCCTGGATCAACCGGGGCGGCTGTATTATTACAACCAGTAGTGGATCACATTGGGCAGTAAAAAATGAAATTGTAAAAGAAGAGATCAAGGTTTCAAAAAAGGACACCTTAGATATCGCCTATGAAAAAGTTCGGACTACCAGTGGTGCACAACAAATTGGCGGATCAATCTTTGAACTGGCCCTGGACACAACTCATCCAATTGCTTTTGGCTATAAAAAAATGATACCAGTTTTTCGAAACAATGAATATTTTTATGAACTATCTGCGGCGGACGCAGCTAATGTAGGTCGTTATACGGAAGCGCCGCTTTTAAGTGGGTACATATCTGATAGATTACTGGCGGATATGAAAAACACCGCGGCAATTATTGCCCGCAAGGTCAATGGTGGTTATGCAGTATTGTTTGCTGATAATCCGCACTTCCGGGCCTTTTGGTACGGTACAGATGGTTTATTTTTAAACGCGGTACTTTTCGGACGATCGTTTTAGCAGACCCTTTCCGATCTAGATAAAGTTATTTAAACGAATCTACCTTCCTGTAGGCCACAATCACGGCCAACTCCCCTGCCTTGCCGGACTTGGAGTTGCCGTGTTCCATACCCAAAACACCTTTATACCCTTTATCGTAAATATGTTTAAATACATTCATATAATTGATCTCACCGGTAGTTGGTTCTTTTCTTCCTGGATTATCACCAACCTGGAAATAAGCGATCTCGTCCCATGATTTATCAATGTTTGGGATAATATTGCCTTCTGTTATTTGCTGATGATAAATATCAAAAAGGATCTTGCAGGAAGGGCTATCCACGGCTCTACAGATCTCGTAGGCCTGTGGTATCTCACTAAGGAATTGTCCGGCATGGTTTGCCCACCAGTTCAGCGGTTCCAAGACCATGATCAATCCATGTGGTTCAAGTATAGCGCTGGCCCGCCGTAATGCTTCCACAACATTCGCGGTCTGATAACCCATTTCCTGGCCCAGATCCACATGGCCGGGGACTACGGTCATCCATTTGGCATTGACCCGTTTTGCCACTTCAACAGATTCTCTGATATGATCGACAAACTCATTTTGAAGATCTTTATCCCCGTTGGCCAGATTGGGTTTGTTCCAGTAGATCTTGTGGGCAACGAAAACACCCATGGTCATATCCAGTTGATTCATTTTTGTAGCAATTCGTTCTTGGTCGGAAAGAGGACGATCTTTCATCCTATTATCTTCTAATGCCCGAAATCCTTGATCATACATGAATTGGATCTGGTCAATCAGGTCTTTACCACTATGGTGCGTGAACATTCCAAAATGGGGGGCATAAAGCAGGTTGAAAGGAGCACCTTTTTTTGTTTTCTGGTTCAACGAATTGGCCCAGAGCAGGCTTCCCGCAAAGGGTAGCGAAGATGTTATAAGTCCTGTTTTAATGAATTGTCTGCGTTTCATGGTTTCATCCTCACAAGTTAAATAAACCTGGTCACGCCAGGTACGGGCACCGGGTAATTTCCTTCCTCATCTGGCAATACAGGTGCAGTATCTTTGAATGATCTTAGGTTTTCAGGTACAAGTTTTAAATTTGATGCCAGGGCTTCTTCCCATGTGATTTCCTGACCAGAATAGCTTGCCATTCGGCCCAAGATTGCAGTCATAGTACTGTTGACTCCCCTCTCAAAATCGGTAAAAAGGTGTTTTCCAGCTTTTATTGCCGCAAACAGTTCATTATGTTCCTGCTGATAAGGATTAATGTCGTTCTCGTCCACATGATTATAGATCTCTCTACCGCGCTTCGATTGAATAACTCCATAGTTGCCGCTATGCACATGTACACTCCCTCTGGATCCCTGGAAGACTTCATCGATACGATTCATACACCCTGGTTGGTGGCGGCATTGACTGGCAACCACCTGTCCATCCGGGTAAGTAAACTCCACAAAATGATGGTCAAATATTTGACCATG
>CAJXWT010000105.1 GCA_913062595.1 uncultured Fidelibacterota bacterium | reverse complement strand
TATTGGTTATCTAATCATTTCTTACCTGGTAAATATTTAACAAGCTTTTCAAGAAAGAATCAAGTTGATCTAAAGGCCATTGCGTTGCTGCATCCGAAAGTGCATTTTCGGGATCATCATGCACCTCCATGAAAACAGCGTCACAGCCAGCGACTACTGCCGCCTTAGCCAGTGTTGGAATTAATTCTCTGTTTCCTCCGGTCATTTTCCCCAGGCCTCCTGGTTGCTGGGCACTATGGGTGGCATCAAAAACAACGGGCACTCCAAGCTCTTTCATAATGGGTATTGAACGCATATCAGTAACTAAGTTATTATAGCCAAATGAAGTGCCTCTCTCTGTAAGCAATAATTGTTCACCACCGGCATTCTCAACCCTTTCAATAGTATTTTTCATATCCCAGGGTGCCATAAACTGCCCTTTTTTCACATTTATTGTTTTGCCTGTAGCTGCTGCTGCTTCAAGAAGATCGCCCTGCCTGCAAAGGAAGGCTGGAATTTGAATAATATCAATTATTTCTGCTACAGGCTTTGCTTGTGTTGCATCATGAATATCAGTTGTCAGCGGTACCTCAAATGATTTTTTTACCTCTTCAAGGATCCGTAGACCTTCGTCAAGACCTGGCCCCCTGTAGGAAGTATGCGATGAACGATTACCCTTGTCAAAAGAGGATTTAAAGATCATCGGCAAACCTATAGCGGTCGTGCTTTTCTTTATCTTTTCTGCCATGCGCAATACATGTTCCTGACTCTCAATCACACATGGTCCAGCTATTATTGGTAGATCCGCACCACCAAACTCAACATTATTGATCACGAAATTTTTCTTCATTCTTGTTATTGTACTGATTTTATTCTCAATTTATCTCAGCGCCAACAAATAATGGTATTGAAAGAAATTGAATTTATCTAACATCACATCCAAACAATTAATTTTATTCTTTCCTATTTAGTTATTTTCCCTGTATTCTATCTGGGTTCTACATACCAATTATGAATTCGTACCAGCATTTGAGAACTGTTATACTAGCAGCTTTTACTCCCACCTCTCTCTCTATCGTCTTATATGGAATAATAAATAGCATTTCGATCTCAGTGCTTATGACCAAATGACATGAAAAATCGTATTCTACTTTTTCTCGTATTTTTAATGCTAATACCGGGGTGTGCCGTGCGGCTGCCATCCATTCCATCATTACCAAGACTCCCAAAAATATTTGATAGGGTTCCATTTATACCTGATCGCTGGATATCGGGTTATGTAATTGATACGACAATTTATGAACCACCCAAGTTACTGGATTCGATACCGCCATTTCTTTGGCTTACTTATCCTAAGAATGCAGATACATTAACCAAATTGCATCCAGTGGCTGGATTGGCCGTTGATGATGGCGGCATTGATTCTGTTATCCTCCATCTGGATTCATTTTTAGTAAAAAAACAGGTTACTGCTGGATTTTATGATTTTACCTTGAATACGACACAGTTTGCAGATACTAATGAACACCGCATTTTTGTTACTGCTTATGATACAATTGGTAATACCGCCAGCAGTGATACGGTAATGGTATACTTTGATCAGTCTCGTGGTTATCCACCTTTGGTGGAAATAACTACTATAGAGTATGATTCAGTTTTAATGGATATAAACTGGCAGCAATCGCATATAAATGATTTCCGCCATTATTTATTATTAGCGGTTGATTCTATAGGAGGGGATACGATTGAAATTGTCGAGGTAACAACAATTGACACTCCCATGGTTAGTATTAGTGAATTCAATCCTGCAAATCCGCGCTGGTATTGGATTACGGTGGTAGATACGTTTGGTTTTTCTGCTACAGGGCAATTCACAAAAGTTTTAGATGCGCCACCCATACCTTCGAGATTTTTGTATATCAAACATGAGAATCAATCTTTTCATTTAATTTGGACCCGCAATCGAGAAAAGGATTTTGCTAAATATATATTGTATGGTAGCTCTTTAGATGATACTACTGGCAGGACAGAATTATGGGCAAGTAATGATGTAAATGATACCACGTTTATCGAGCAAAATATTCCCTGGGGCGCACATTATATTTATACACTTGTAACAAGAGATTATTGGGGGTTGGAATCCTCTGACTCAATAAGCGGCGATGCAATAACACAAGTATTGTTTTTTGGCGATCGGTATGGATTTAGCGATCAATTGGATATCTTTAGTTTAGATCTAAACTATAACGAAGAAACATATTACCAGCGCCAATCCACAGGTTCTATATTTCGGCTCATGTTGGAAGAGAAAGCATTATACCTTATGGATAATCCGATACGTGGCCAGAGAACAGTTGATACTGGCATTATAGATCCTGCCGTTATGTGGATTGAATCATTAGCTGCGAATCCATTTGACACAACAAATTCTCTCAAATTTGATATGGCAAAGAAATACCATGATGTTTTGAATAAAACAGATGGCACTCCATCTTCAAGATTGGGATATCCCATGCACTTCAGCCCTGATGGTAAAACGCTATTTTTTACAGATAATGATTTAGGAGATCCTAACCTTGTTATGATGGATATGGATAGCGGTGATGTCACCATATTATCTGAAATTTTCACAGATCTTTGGTTTGATTTGAATCCTGCTGGAGACACGCTTGTTTTTGTGAAGAAGATCGGTCATGGTACGGCAATTTATAGTCTTCCATTGGATAGTGGTGCTGCGGCCTTAAGACTATCCTATGAAACGGATCCCAGAAATCCAGTATTCTCGGTGGATGGCTCTTTGGTGGTTTATACGGCCGGGGATAGGTTTGGTAGCAAAAATCTATATACAATTCGACCAGATGGATCAGGTTACAAGAAAGTAACAACGTTCAATGATCCAGCAGACGCGGTTGTGCCTGTGGGCATAACTTCACCTGAACCTAGCGTATTGTATGTCATGCCGTCCCAGACTACAAAAAATCAGTTAGAAATCTGGTCCATTACTATTGATGGATCAAGTGACGAATTTTTAGCTGTTTGTATCCTGGAAGCAGATGACCGCCCTAGAATAGCTCCAAACGGTGAAAAGGTTTTATACCAACGAGATCACAACCTTTGGATCATGAATATTGATGGTTCAGGGCAGGAACGTTTAACTGATTTGCCGTCTGGGCATTTAGCATATCATGGCCAATGGTCTCCTTCCGGCAGTCATATTGTTTATATTCATAGAATGGGTGAATGGGGCGCTGAAAGTTTTATTGAATGGGTTCGACCAAACGGACAAGATTTTGCTCGCCTATCCGAACGCCATAACATTCTTCTTTCCGGAAATGAAATAAAACCAAATAATAACTTTCGTTTTTGGCCGGTTTTTCAACCCTAGAGCTTTATGTGAGCCCAGTCACTGTCCTGCATATAAATTTTATTATAATTTCTGAGCAGGGAATAGCCCTGTAATAGAGAAACCCCTTTCTTGCAAGAAACAAGAGGATAAGCTTGCAGGGCTATTTCCATAATTCTAGTGTATTTTCGCATTTAAAGATTCGATTACTGAGCCGCTTTCTTTATATTTCCTAATAGCCCAATTAAAAGGTATGTTGATTAATTATATAATCGAGGAAGTTATTTATGCCAATTGGTGATCGGTATAAGTCAACAATGGCTGCAGAAAACTGGGATGCGGTTATTATAGGCTCAGGAATCAGTGGTCTTACCACGGCAAGACTACTGGCAGACGCTGGGAAACGGGTGCTGGTCCTGGAAAAACATTTCAAATTTGGCGGATACACACACACGTTTAAACGTAATAATTATGAATGGGATGTAGGTATTCACTACATCGGTGGCAATCTTCATAAACCAAATTCATTCTTGCGGCGTCTATTTGACTACGTTTCAAGTGGTAACCTACACTGGGCCAGAATGGATGATATTTATGATCGCATAGTCTTCCCGGATAAAACTTATGATTTTGTAAGTGGTAAAGAAGCCTTTATTGATAAAATGATTAATTATTTCCCACAAGAGGAAAAAGTGATTCATAAATATATGGATTTAGTTAACCAGATTGTCAAAAAGAGCCTTTCCTACTACACGAACAAAGCAATTCCTGGTTTGTTAGGCTCTTTGACTTATCCGTTGATGAGCAAGCCTTTTTTAGAATACGCAGGAAGAAATACCAGAGATGTATTAAAAGAACTAGGCTGTAGTATTGAATTAATGGGTGTCTTGACTGGACAATGGGGCGATTATGGATTACCACCTGCCCAAAGCAGTTTTGGGGTACAAGCGATGGTTGCCCGTCATTATTGGGAAGGCGGTAATTATCCAGTAGGCGGCGCACGTATGATTGCAGAAACAGTCATACCCGGCATTCAATCTCGCGGGAGTAAGGTAGTATTGAGTACTGGTGTTGAAGAAATATTGACGCACAAAGGCAACGCATTTGGTGTCCGTCTTGAAAATGGCGATGAAATCAAAGCAAAGATGGTCATAAGCAGTGCCGGTATTAAAAATACCTTCGAAGTATTACTTAAGGATGATAGGAGGGGGTCAAATGGCACTGTTACTTTAGATCAGGTGCAACCATCATCCGGATATTATTGTCTGCATATTGGTTTGGATAGATCTGCCGCTGATTTGGGTTTAAATAAGGCCAATCTATGGGTTTACCCCGACTATGACCACGATTTGAATCTGAAGAATTATTTAGATGATAATGATCAGCCTTATCCTGTTGTATTTATTTCATTTCCTTCTGCTAAAGATCCCTCCTGGGACAAGAATCACCCCAATACCTCGACAATCGAGGTGATCACGGTTGCTGAATTTTCCAAACATAAAAAATGGGAAAATAAAGAATGGAAAAATCGCGGTGATGAATATGAAGCACTTAAAGAGAGCATCTCACAAAATTTACTAGATGTTCTTTATCAACAGACACCAGAGGCTAAGGGGCATGTAGATTATTATGAATTGTCCACTCCCTTGACTAGTCGGGATCTTGCTAATTATAAGGAGGGTGAACTTTATGGTATTAACCATACACCAGAGCGCTTTAAGCAGAAATGGTTAAAGCCACAAACACCAATCAAAAACCTGTTTCTAACCGGGCAGGATATTGTTACAGCTGGTGTCTCCGCAGCACTGATGTCCGGCGTAATTACTGCGTCTTCGATTCTGAAAAGAAATTTGATGAAACAATTTGTGAATTAAATTATTTTTTTTTGAAGAGATAAATTGGAAGTTCAGCACTTATTTTAACCAATCAATTTGAATTTAGTCAAAATAGCAAACGGAAGGTTCACGTGAAATCCATATACAAAACTATTTTTTATTTCATTCTAATATTTTCCACGATTATTGTTGGGCAACATGGTCGAGGAGGGGGAAGATTTAACACCGCCAATTTGCCTAAAATTGGTGTGTTGCAAGGCACCGTTGTTGATTCCATAACTGCTGAACCAATCCCCTATGCATCAGTTTCTGTTGTTAATATGCGTAGCAATGAAGTTGTTACCGGTGGTATAACGGATCAGACAGGTTCTTTTAATATTCGTGAAATATCCATGGGCAGGTATCAATTGGTTATTGAATTCATTGGCTATGAGAAAGTTAATATTGGACCAATCAATCTTTTTCCCGGCGATGGGGG
>CAJXWT010000104.1 GCA_913062595.1 uncultured Fidelibacterota bacterium | reverse complement strand
GTTTCGGGCTAAATATATTGGCGATTATTGTGATTGTAAGTCTACTGTATTTTATAATTATGCCCATATTTGGGGTCAGCGGCGTGGCCCCAAACTGGATGTAAGAAGAATACTTTTTATCTTTTCATTAAGACCTGAATAAAAGTTTTGAGTTTTAATTTTATTAAAACAATTTATTTTTGAGAATATTTTATTCTTTTATATCTTTTCGGCCTTGTTTTAGGAACTTTTTTATCAAAATATCGTATTGATTTTCATTAGAGATTGGGAGGTAATATTTCATGATAAAAGTTAGGAACTTATCCAAAAACTATGGTGATGTAGAAGCGGTCAAATCCATAAACTTTGAAATACAGGATGGTGAAATTGTCGGATTTTTAGGGGAAAATGGTGCTGGTAAAACCACTGCCCTGAAAATGATAACCGGGTATCTGGCGCCTACCAGTGGCATGGTGGAGGTTAATAATCTAAATATAAGTGACCATGCCCTGGAAATACAGACCCAGATCGGTTATTTGCCGGAATTGAACCCGTTGTATCCAGAAATGACTGTATTTGAATATCTTGAATTTATTGCCAAGGTTCGCAAGATCACAGGTAAGCAATTTCGTGATGCGTTAAGTCGCGTTGTAGATAAATGCGGGCTGCAGGGAGTTGTACATAAACATATTTCTTCCTGTTCCAAAGGATACAAACAAAGAATTGGACTGGCGGGATCCATGATCCATGACCCAAAAATTCTAATTCTTGATGAACCAGTCACCGGATTGGACCCAAACCAGATCGTTGAAATTCGCGAACTGATTAAAAGCCTGGGTCGCGAAAAACTCGTATTAATGTCCAGTCATATACTCCAGGAAATCCAGGCAACCGTTGACCGGATTATGATCATACACAAGGGCGAAATCGTAGCCAACGGCACCAATGAAGAATTGATGAGTAATTTTAAGGGTAATACACTGTTAAACCTGGAAGTTAAGAATGCTAATGAAACTAGCTTGAAAGACCTTTCAGTTGCTGTGCCTAATATGGATGTTGTAAATCTTGAGGAAAAAACAGGTCGCCATATTCTTCAGATTGAGTATGCACAAGATGTTGATCCACGGGAAGACCTGTTTAATTATGCTGTAAGTTCAGGTTGGGTGATCTTGAAAATGACACCAACGACAACTGACCTGGAAGATATATTCCGGAAACTTACAATGGAGGATCAAGCTAATGCATAATACACGGACGATATTTTTACGTGAGATCCGAAGTTATTTTAACAGCCCAATGGCCTATATATTTCTAGTAATATTCGCAATCTTTAACGGATATTTTTTTACGAGTACATTTTTTCTTTATAATCAATCAGACCTGCGTTCGTTGTTTAGTGTTGTACCTATGGTTTATCTTATATTTGTACCAGCGATATCAATGGGGCTCATTGCGCAGGAAAGAAATATTGGTACGATGGAAACGATTGCAACTCTACCACTAAAAACATATGAATTTGTTCTTGGTAAATACCTTGCTGTTATCAGCCTAATACTGCTTGGATTAGTAGCGACTATTATCCACCTTTTTACCTTAATGAAATTCGGATCTAAGATTGACTATGGTGCATTGCTGACTGGCTATATTGGCCTGGCCTTAGTCGGATCTATGTATGCAGCTATTGGTACGTTTGCTAGCAGCATAACAGATAACCAGGTCGTTGCCTTCATTATTGGTATATTTATCGTATTGATATTTTTTCTGATGGGATTTTTTCTGCCGCTTGTTCCAACCAATTTGGCAGGAATAATCCAGTACTTGAGTGTTGAATACCATTATTCCAATATTTCCCGCGGAGTTATTGATTCCCGCAACCTTGTTTATTTCTTTTCGGTTATTGGTTTCTTTTTGGCCATGACTGTACAATCATTAGAAGTAAGGAAGTGGAAATAGTCATGAATTTCGATTTTCGTAAATCTGTAGCTGCACCTGCAGTAATTTTAATTTTTGCACTAGTGCTCCTCAATCTTATTGCCCGAAACTGGTATCACCGAGTTGATCTCACCGATACAAAAATTTACTCGCTTTCATCCTCCACAAAACAAGTAATCGAACGAATTGATGATCTATTGAATGTAAAAGTCTATTTTTCAGATAATCTACCCGGTGAATATGGTAATAACCGTCGTTATTTGCAGGATATACTTGAGGAATACGCCGCTATTTCTAAAGGTAATATACGTTTTGAATTTTACGTACCTGATACAGATGAGGAATTAGAGCAGGAAGCTCAGAAATCTGGTGTACAGCCAGTGCAATTACAGGTGATTGAGAAAGATAAGGCGGTAGTAAAAAAAGTATTTATGGGTGTAGCTATTTATTTTGAGGATCAGCGTGAAGTAATACCTGTAGTTTTATCCACTACTGGCTTGGAATATGAGATTACCACGCGTATCAAAATGCTAGTTGAAAAGAATAAGAAATTTGTTGGCATTATTAATACCGGAGATGATGGACCCCAAACCAACACATTGTCACAAATATTGCGCCAGCGCTATGAAGTAAGGCCAGTCGACATCTCTAATGAAATACCTAGTAATATTAATGTGCTTATTGTTACCGGAGTAAAAGATTCACTGGAAACTGGAAGTTTTACCAATCTGGAAAATTTCATGGAAAATGGCGGTAATATGTTTGTAGCACAGAATCCCTTAGACGTAGATCTTCAAACTCAACGAGCAGTAGTTTACCAATCAAATATTTTTGATCTGTTAAAGCCTTACGGTATATCGGTAACCGAAAATCTAATACTAGATAAAAGTTGTGGTAGAGTTAATGTTATGCAGGATATGGGTTTCATCCGTATGAATGTGCCTATGGAATACCCATTCTTACCAATAATACGATCCTTTAATGTGGATGAAGCATTAGTTAATGGCTTGGAACAGGTACATGTTTTCTTTTCAACAGAAATAGAATTCGATTCCGTAGCTACAAATGTAACTACCATACCTCTATTTTCTTCTTCCAATAAATCCGGAGTAATGACTGGTTTTTATAATCTTGGACCTGACCCCAAGCAAAACCCACAATTACGAAATTTAAATCAACCGGGTAAAGTAGTAGCAGCAAGATCTGAACTCGTACATGAAGAAACAGGGGTAGTCAGTCAATTAATTTTGGTAGCTGACAATCGATTCCTATCTGATGATGGTGGTGGAGCGGTACCGGAAAACCATATTTTTATGATGAATGCAATTGATTTTTTAATGGGAGATAGAGATCTTATTGCACTCAGATCTAGAGAAATAACTGATCGAAAACTTGATGAAGAGAAAATTACAGATGAGGCCAAAAGGACCTGGAAATGGGTCAATGGATTACTGCCCTCATTATTAATTATCGGATTTGGATTTTGGCGTTTGCGGGGAAATAAACGACGTGCAAAACACATCGAGGAATTGTATGACTAAGAATATGAAAATTTCCGCTGCAATTTTTGGTGTGGTTGTCATTTTGTATTTTATTAGTCAATCAGGTCAAAAGAAGCACCACACTCAATCAAATAATGTGTTTTCTATTGTAATGGAAGAAGTATATCGATTCGATGTACAAAAAGACTCATTATATATTGCTCTGCAGCGAAAAGATACTACCTGGCAGATTACAGGCAATGATTCATTATTAATCCAAGCAAATAGAATCAATGATGTAGAAAATAAGATATTAACTATTAAACGGGAGTCTGTCGTATCTAAAAATTCAAGTAAATGGAAATCGTTTAATGTAGATGACAGCCTGGGTACAAAAATAACCTTTTATGGTTTTAATGATGAAGTGTTAGGTGAAGCAATATTTGGGAGATCAAAATCAGATTGGCAACGAAGTTATGTGAGATTAATTGGTGAGAACAATGTATACATGACGAATGAAAATGTCATAAATAGACTACAAACACGACTGACATTTTGGGGAAAAAAACCTCCACCACCGCCTCAAGAACTTGCAGAAGAATCGGAGCAGAAAGATTCTTCGCCAGAAGTTGAGAATAATGCCGGGTTGAACGGTGAAGATGCTAAACCAGAATGAGGTATTTTACCGCTCTAATTATTATTTTAATTATTACCCTGTATGGGCAGGAGAAACAGGACAAAGAAACTATGGCAAAGAAAGTTACTAAATCAGAATCAGAATGGGCAACATGCCTGATGCCAGATGAGTACCGCGTACTGCGAGAAAAAGGTACTGAAATGGCATTCACTGGTAAATATTTTAACCATAAGGATGATGGTACGTATATTTGCGCAGCCTGTGATTATGAATTATTTAGTTCCAATACCAAGTATGATTCTGGTACGGGCTGGCCCAGTTTTTATGCGGCTCTAGATAAAGATCGTGTTCTAGAAAAGACGGATAACGCCTTGGGCATGATACGCACAGAAATACTGTGTGCGCGCTGTGAATCCCATTTGGGTCATTTATTCCCTGATGGCCCCAGACCTAGCGGTTTACGCTATTGCGTCAATTCAATATCACTCGACTTTAAAAAAGCTGAATAGTAATAAAGATTCTGCAGTTTGGGAAAACTGCACTTTCCCGTCTCGGTATAGATTTTAATCCCTTAGTACATTATATTTCTATGCCCGCTTTGGGGCAGGAATCAATATTTATGTTAAGACAACCTCGGGTCATAATAACATTTCTTTTTTTTGTATGTGTAGTGTGTGGGCAGAATTTCCGCACAGTTGATGATATCAAAGATGATTGGCAGGAGCATACTACCTTCCAAAAGCACGAACTATTATCATTCTGCGATTTTTTAATTGATGGTGGCCACTACGAAAGAGCATTGCTCAGTCTCTTTCAGTATTTATATAAATTTCCAGGAGACAGTCTGGAAGTGCCAGTGCTTTATCATATTGCCAGGAGTTACGATCTGTCCGGAAATCCCATCTTAGCCATTCGCTATTATGATCAAGTGATCAATCTTGCAGATGAAAATTTCCGGGTTGCCCAAGCTGCAAATTATCGCAAACTTATTATAAAATATTACCAGGAAGATTACGAAAGTGTCCTGGAAGAAACTGATAATGCAACTGATCCTTATCTGATTACCTTAAGGGGCTATATCTACCTCAAAGATTTGGACTGGATATCTGCTCGCCAAGCATTTTTATCAGCGGATGAACGATTTAACCATCGACACTATAGCGAACTCATCGCCCCAATTATGCAGTCCATTGATAATGCTGCTGAAGTACCAATGAAAAATAAATGGCAGACATTAGCCGCCTCTTTAGTGCCGGGTGGCGGACGAGCTTACTTAAGAGAGTGGGGTAATGCAGGCGGTGCCTTGGCATCCTTTTTTCTTGTAGCAACCCTGGCTTCATCAAATACAGGTTTGCTGCAATCTGCAGATCCTCCGTTCCCCTTTTTTGATAACCGCAATGCATTGATACCGCAAGGAGTTGGTTATCCATTTGATGATAACGATGTTCTAAAGAGTCCATTATCCTTTGGACTGCCAACAGAAGTTACATTATCAAATACCAACAATAATTTGATATATACACCAGCCTTACTGGCAACGAGCATTTATCTTGGTACAATCTTGAAGACCTACCAGGATGTGGACAATGCCAACCAGCGGTTATTTCGTAATCATATCAACACCACAATTGCTAAGACGCCGCTAGAGTCATTCATGGATTTTGCGGAGCCAAACCTGGTAGCAAATTGATATAATTTTATTGTTAATTATATAGTTGACTAATTAGGATATAAAAAAGTAATTTTCGCGGCTGTACTCTAAATAAAATCGTACAGCATCTTTCTATAGTTTTTTGACAATTTGGTATGCGTGGTCCAATATTAACTTTGAGAGTCAAAGTAGACGATAAATATATCAAACATACAATGGAGAGTTTGATCCTGGCTCAGGACGAACGCTGGCGGCGTGCTTAACACATGCAAGTCAAGGA
>CAJXWT010000103.1 GCA_913062595.1 uncultured Fidelibacterota bacterium | reverse complement strand
AATTCTTCTTTATCATCCGTGGTGCGGCGGTCATTGACTTTGATAATGTGATAACCAAATTGGGATAGGACAGGGCCGACAATACCTCCAGTACTGGCTCCAAATGCCGCATCCTCAAATGGTTTGACCATTTGCCCGCTGCCAAACCAGCCCAGGTTGCCGCCCCGGCCAGAGTCGGGACTTACCCGGTTTCCTGGATCCTGGGTGTAGGTATTAGCTAATTCACCAAAATCAGAGCCCTCATTTAATTGGTCCATGATGGCTGAGTAATCGTTTAGGACACGGTTTGAATCATCTACAGATGGTTTCTTTTCCCAGGCAGCAACTTCCAGCGTACGCATTTCTTCGCGGTTGTAATCATCAATACGCCTGGTATATTCATCGAATATTTCATCTTCTGTAGGATCGGGTACATCATCCTGTAGTGAATTGGTAGTTACGTGGATACCGTCAATGGTATAATTAACATGCTGCTTGATATAGCTTGACCAGACATCATCTTCGGTGATAATCACATCCGCATTGATCATTTCCTGCAGTTTAATATTGGGTAAGTAGGTACTTTTCATGAATTGCTCGATCTGGGCCCATTCGTTACCTACAGGATTATTGATGGCCTGGTCATATTTTTCTTGATCAAAGGCACCGTCTGTTTGAAACTCAGGATCGGATACCAAAAAGGGTGGCGGTATATTCTGCAAGTGGTATAAAACTTCTACATCACTAGCCCCAATATCCAGATCATCGATGGTCTGGTAAATAAGTATATCGCGAATATAATCGTCCCAGACCTGGTCACGAGCCTGTTCAAAATCACGATCCGTCAGTTCACGACCGCTGTCTCGGATTTGTTCCAGCCGGGCCGATACAGCGCGGGAAAATTCATCAGGTGGTATTTTTTGCCCATTAACTACGCCAATGGCGGTGGCTGGATCCACGCGGCCAAAAAGCTGATCAACAATGTTGACACCGCCGACTAGTCCACCGATGGAAATACTCAGCAGGAAAAGGATGAGTATTGCCCATAAAATAATATGCATCCGGGTGCGCATAGTGGTCATTATTCCCATCTGTGGTACTCTATTCCTTTTATTAAAATTGGGTGCGAATTTAGACAACCTTGCCTGCGGAAGCAATGAACATCAATGGTGGTTCAGCCGACACTAAAAAGGTAAATTTATGATTATGGGTCAAGGTATAAAATCGGACTTGAAGCAATTTAATCATAATTTGATTCATTGCACGACCTGCCCCAGGCTGGTGGAATTCAGAACTCGAATTGCGGCAGAAAAACGCAAACAGTTCATGGCTTGGGAGTATTGGGGCAAACCGGTGCCGGGGTACGGTGATCCCAAGGCGGCAATAGTAATCGTTGGTCTGGCACCAGCTGCCCATGGAGGTAATCGAACCGGGCGCGTCTTTACCGGGGATAAATCGGCAGATTTTCTGATGATGTGTATGCATGAGGTGGGTATGGCCAATCAACCCAACTCAGACCACAGGGATGACGGCCTGGTGTTGAACAATTGTTATATGACCCCTGCGCTCAAATGTGTTCCGCCCCAGGATAAGCCGACCGCGGAAGAATTGCGAAATTGTTTTTCGTATTTTGAGGCGGAGATAGCTATGCTCACCAAAGCAAATTGTATGTTGGCCCTGGGTAAGATCGCATTTGATGCCTGCCTTCGTTTTTGGCGTCGTTCATTCGATTTAAAAGTGAAGGACCATCCATTTATGCACCATGCCATTTACGAATTACCCAATGGGTTTCATTTGATCGGTTGTTATCATCCCAGTCCGCGAAATGTAAATACGGGTCGGTTGTCCAAAGGGATGATGATCGATTTATTGAATGACGTGAAAAATTGCAGCTGATTAAGAAAAATTATAGAGTTATTTAAAGTTATTTTATGTGCGGTAGATCATGGACTTATTCCATCATGCCGTGTAAATTGCTCCTAACTGTACGTAATTGTGGGTAGCAGTTGGGTGCTTATTGAGGATGTCAGTATAAATTTATAACTAACAGATGAGAATACTATGGTAAGGGTGCTTGCAGTTTTATTATTGGTTACAAATATTTTTGCGCAGGAAGGTGATATATTTGATACGCCAGCTGAACAGGAAACAATCCGGCTGGAGGGTACCATACCAAGTACGGCTCCTGTTGCTGTGGTTGAAGGCTTTAAAGTCGTTGCCCGTGAACGGAAAAGGCCTGGCGCTAAGAAACAGTATAGTAAAATGCGGTTAAGTCCTGTCGATGCGACGGCCCAGCAAAAAATGACCCAGAAAGTCGATCTTTTATTTGCCGCGGCAAGCGGTGATACTCTTGCGCTGGACGCCCGCAAATCCTACGACGAAAATCAGGATAAGATATCCTTTAAATGGGCCTCCATGAGTGCGGTGGATTTCCAGCAGCAGAATGAAACAGCCATTGGATTTCGCATTCCGGAGGTGATGATCGAACAGATCTTCCTGTTCAAGCTAACATTGAATGACGGTCGGTATAACACCAACTACCTCGTTGGTATACAGGCAAAACCAGGTAAAATGGCTTCCTACAAAGGTCTCAAAGATCAGGTGGCGCAAAGTGGTGACAAGGTACAGATATCGGCCATTGCGCCTGGTGCCGTCCGCAACAAGGATATATCCTACTTGTGGCGCGCACCGGATGGGATCGCACTCTCTTCAAATACAGAACCTGATATATCATTCAAGGTGCCTACTACAGACACAGATTCCCATTATATCCTGTTTTTAGCTGTTAGCGGACCAAAGGGTGCTGTTATGGATCGGGACTCGGTTCGGGTAACCGTAATAAGTAAAACCAAGGAAAAGAAAGCTATCCTACAGGGACTAAATACGGGATCACTGCCCGCTGCACGGGTGGCGCAAATTAATCAATTTCTACAAAGTACCATTCAGCAAGGGGGGTACATCGATGTCCTGGATCCCGAATTGTATGCTACGCTGGCGACTTCGCCAAAAAATTATTTTTATCCCGGTGGCTACCAGAAACCGGCAAAATCACCTTTTGAGCCGGTATTCAGTGTGAGCTGCAATTCTCTCGCTGATGCTACTGAAAACAGCCTGGCTGTTGGTGGAACAGATGTAATTGCATGGGATTTTAAGAAAAACGACGCCCTGAAATTGAATTATTATTCTGTGTTTAAGACAGCTAGTGGCGAGCCCGCCAAGAAAACACTCCAGCGTGCGGCCGTACCGCTCAAAATGGCTGATCGGATCAACCTGTCTACCACTATTGTGTTGGATAATCAGGGTGGTCCAATCGGTATGACCGATATCCGGCCTGCGGTAGAAAAAGCACTACAGGAATTGTTTTCCGGTAAAAAAGCGAAACCAAAGCAGGATGACAGAAAAGGATCTCAGGACCTGAAGGCCAGGATCCAGCAAAGTATTAATGACACCATAGAATTTTATAAATCACACCCGGAAGTACTGGCGGTTACCGCCCTTATTGTCGGGGGATTAACTATTGCCATTTTTGGAGGGGATAAAGACTTGGGTATGCCGCCCGATTTTCCCTTTGAATAATAATTATCGTTCGTCGGAAACGGCGATATAAAATTGATGTTAAAAAACAGATCAACAGAGTAATAAAAGGAGTAGTATCATGAAAAACTACATTCTTGCACTAATATTAATACCTATGCTGGTGCACGGGCAGAAATTCCGTGACAGCGAGGTGAGATTTACCAAAGATGATATAGGAGGTCGCGCCAGCAAAACTGTCTCGATGGAAAGGGTGCCTAGGCTCCTTTCCTATCAGGGATTCCTGACCGTTGGTAATGCTGGTCCAGTTAATGATGGCCAGTATACAGTTGATTTTCGTCTTTTTGATGAGGAAGAAGGAGGATCCGAATTCTGGAGTGAGACGCACCTATTGACTATCTCCGATGGTCTCGTTTCGGCTCTATTGGGTTCCAATGGTTTTCCCATCGAAACTGTACCGATGAATTCCTACCTGGAAATTGAAATTGATGGCAATGTTCTGTCACCGCGACAGCAGATCACATCTGTGCTGTATTCAGTAATGTCGGATACAACGAATTTTGCCAAAGGCTATACCAAAACAGCTGATCTTGCTGATGTTGCCCTAAGTGGGGAGTACTCTGATCTGTTTAATACTCCTGACCTCACGCCGTTTGCAACAAAAGATACGCTCAGTAATTTTGCTACAATGGACACTTTGTTTAATAATTTTACATTATCCTCGCAATTATCCGTTGTCGCGCTTAGCGGTGAATATGAAGACATATTGAACTTACCTGATCTGGCGAACTTTGCCATGACGGATACATTAAGCTACTATGCTACCCTGGACAGTCTTGCTAATCTTAATTTTGTTTCTGAAGATTCTCTAGCTCAATATATCGGCACTACCATTCAACCCTATGACACGGAACTATATCAAATTGCTGAGCTCAGAAATCTTGAGCAAGGATATATTATTGTTTATGATGGTGTTGAATTGGAATGGGTCGCGCAAGGCGGCGCTGACGCTCGCAGTACACTGGGCCTGGGGGATATGTCAATTCAGGAACCAGACAGTGTGGACATTACTGGCGGAACAATCGTCGGTATTGATCCTATTGAAATAGTATCCGGTGGGACCGGTGCGTCTGATAGTGAATTGGCCCGCGAGAATCTGGGTCTGAAAATAGATGAAGATGTCCAGGCGTTTTCTCCTGAATTGCAAACAATTGCTGGTCAAGTTCATTCAGGAAATGAAAATATTAAGCAGGTCTTAGTTAGCCGTGGTTTTTTCTGGGAAGCAGTAACTGCTGATTCAGCCCGGGTTGACCTCGGCCTGAAGATCGGGTTAACTGATGAACCGGGAGATGTTCAAGCTTGGAACGAAGAGCTGCAGAATTTTTCAGATGGTGATGATATTCCGGCCGATAGAGTTGAACATGGACAATATTTTATTAGTGAATCTGGTTTGACTGGCCAGTTCTGGTCATCGGATAATGAAGAAGCTGGAATATGGAGATCCTTTAGCAGGCACTTTAGTAATCTATCCGGAGATACGATTAGTATAAAAACGGGGAGTGATGCTGGTGATATTGTAGAACTCGGAATAGGGTCTATGCTACCGGTGGTGGATGGATCAAAATTGCAGGCCTTAACAGCAGAGCAAATAAACAACGGTAATGTTACCAATATAGAATTTGATCAATTAGCAGGCCTGCGTAGTGTGGCCAATGATGATGGACCAGGAGGAACGATTCAAATACAGTTAGATGCGAAGGCGCAGAATGGGGAAAATTCAGATATAACCTCAATTACAGGTCTGACCACAATGCTGGATGTTAATCAGGGTGGGACCGGTGCGAATAATGAAGCAGATGCCAGGGTCAATTTAGGCCTTGAGATTGGCGTTGACGTGCAGGCGCAGAATGAACATTTAGAAGACCTGGCAGAGGATGGTATACTATCTGCTTCTAAAGTTGAACATGGAGAATATTTTATCGATGAGCCAGGTAATCCTGGGTTTGTATGGACATCAGATGGCAGTGATAAAGGCGGATGGGTTGATGGCGGAGACATTTCCCGTGTTTACACTGAAGAAAATAGAGGGTTATTTATAGGTGGTGATGGTAGTTATGAGGTCACAGAACTAGATGTACTTATAACAGTTGATGCTGGCACTGATGTAAATCAAATTGTTCAACTGCAAGCTGAACCTGGCGTCGTCGGTGGCGCCTTACCTGGCGTGGATGGATCCCAGCTTACAGGACTGGTTGCAGAGCAAATCAATGCAGATAGTGATTACCCTGTTAGTAACGCACAGTTTGATTTATTATCAGATCTACGAAAAGATCCGGATTTAGACCTTCCTGATTACACTTATGGACAGGTGCAAGGCCAGCTAGATGCCAAACTGAATTACAATGCTGCATTAGACGATATTGCTGACCTAAATCCGGGAGCCGCTGGTAATGGTGATTTATTGATTTGGGAGAGCAATGATGAAGATGATATTGATGGAGGTAACTGGGCTTTAGTAGGAGATGATTCCCATGAAATAACACCGGACAGAATTGAACTTGGTCAATATTTTATAACTGGATCAGGTAATAGCGGTGATGTTTGGATGTCAACAGGCAGTGAAG
>CAJXWT010000102.1 GCA_913062595.1 uncultured Fidelibacterota bacterium | reverse complement strand
GGATGATGGAGGAACAAGTTCTTCAAGAGAGAGCCTAATAGTAAGCTCGCCACCCACTAATGGGACCCCGGTGGTATCCCCCCAAATGCCGTTAATTTCAGGCTCAGGTGCCGTTCCGCCATTTTGCTGGAAATCTGATATGATAAAATTTTCCTGCTGTAATGCTGTAGCGCTGGACCATGGTGTTGCCGAACTATATGTATTCTCATTTATAGTTATTTCCACATAACTATTAAGTGAATCAAGTGTATAACCAGTTATGAATGGCGGAACAGTATAAGCTACGTTTATCTGAAAATTATTAGGATTCCCAGATACTTCTGAATAAGAATCGACAACGATATAATACGTAGCTGCTGTTGTACCATTTGCGATCCTGGTTGATCCACCATTAATAATTCCTGAGTTATTATTTATACTCACATCTTGAACGGTATTTCCTGATTCTTCGTTAAAGCGCCAATATGCGACCAAGCTGGATGATGAGGTATAAGAACCCACATCAATATTTGCATTTTTGGATATACCATTATTGTAGATTTCTGCTACTTCTGCTGCTGACAATTCTGTATCCCATATAGCTATTTCGTCAATTTTTCCATCCATTCTTTCATTTTCATCAATGTTTTCACTGATTGCTCCTATCCATAGTGGTGCGGTATTACTGGTAATTGCACCAATAATTCCATCGTTAGTAATGTCCACACCATCTAAATAAATATTGGCAGATGTACTATTGAAAGTAGCAACTATATATATCCAATCAGTTGATGGAGTAAAGGAAGCATTTGCGTAGTTATCACTACCTGCTAGAAAAATAATAACTTGTGATTCAGCGCTATATTCCAGCCCGTAGCCAGCTATATCGTCCCAATTATTTTTTTTCGAAATTATTCTTCTAAAAGTATTTGATGTTATATCATCCAATTTAATACGTGCCATGATCGTTCCTTCATTGCCATTATTTTCACTGATATTCAGCGAATTGTTATGTGGTACATCCACATAATCATCTGTACCATCAAATTCCAGAGCCCTATTTGAATCAGGTAATAAAACGTAACCATAAATTATACTTTCATAACCAGGATTTCCTGAACCGCCAATGGCCTCAGTACAGGCTTGAGTATCTTCTGCAAAACAATCCACTAGTGAAAATCCCTGTCCGGCTTCAGGATAAATACACACCAAATTTGTATCTACATACGTTGAATCTGGTGTTTTTCTAAAGACTCCGAGCATAGTGTCAAAATCAGTTATGGGGTTGCATACTGATATATCAATTATGACAGTGTCTAATACATTTAATGTAAATGAGTAGTCTTCATTATCAGCACTATTCTGATTGTAATTAGTGAAGTCCCAATTATTATTTCCTTCCTCTAATAGTGAATCTATATGGGTGAAAGGAATTTCCATTATTAGCATATCACCATATCCCTGGCCACCACCCTGACCATACAGCTGAGCCAGGAAGGCAATTACAATTAATTGATGGCGGGAATGCTTATTCATTTATTTTTGGTTTTACCCCTGCAAAATTCTAGTCAACTTTGATCGTTGCTTTGCCATACGATTTGATTATAATCGGTTCATTATCAGGTGTAACCATTCTAGTTGCAGGCCGTAAGTATATGAGCTCAGAATCAAGGGAATTTTTTGCTCTGAAATACGCTGTCGCAATCGATCTGGTGCCGGATGAGTAAGTGGATTCATCAGCTAAATAGAATGAATACACATCCAGGTAACTGGCTTCCGTGGAATCCCAGAAAAATAGAGTATCAAAGGCGTCAATAAATAATTCGCCTACTTCCATATCCAAAAATTGGAGGCTTTGACGAAGATACTGTACACGGAGATGTACTCCCGCTACATTGTCCACCTGCAATACATATAGATTGACAGCAAATGTATCACCTACGCTGACGTTGATCTCATGGGGGTTAAAGAATACTGCTGGTGGTTCCATTTCCTGCAAGGGGACGTCGATCCAGTTATCCATCGGATAATCTGAATCCGCGCAGGAAAGAGTAAAGAGCATCATTCCGGTTCCGGCCAACCAAAGTAGTAACCGGGACCGTAAAATTTGTTTAATCAAGGGCAACAGATAATACGAATCCTATTTCATTAATTACTGGATCCATAGTCAATAGTATTGACGATGGTTCCACCTCTATTTTTCTGGGAGCGACCTGCCAGGTATGCCACATATTTCCCAGCCAGTAAATTACACTGAAATTGCGAATGATACGCATGTTGCGATTGGCCCGATCCATCGTCTGGGCATATTCCTGAATTTTGAGGCGATCCGCAATCAGGTCTTCCGGGACCAGCGATGGTCCATAAGATGCATACAATTTGTCTGCTTCTTTATTGGAACTGTAATACCGAAAATAATTATAGGCCATCAGGCTACCCAGCGTTGCCCAGCCGCCAATAATTCTGCGGCCGATCACTACCCGTTTGGAATAAACCTGCCCGGTGCCGGGAAGTGCAGCAGAATAAAGCATGGCCCAGAGCACTTCATTTTTTTCCAGTTCCAGGTCAATCTTAGATTCCAGCTGGGGGAAGCTGGTTTGGCGCAGGGCCAGGCCATCGCTGGTTATAAGAAAGCGGCTGGCATAAAGAACGGGATTCAATTCGTCATAGAATAATCTGGTTACCAGGGTATCCACATAATCATGAATACCGTCCAGTTCACCTATGTATTCCAGTGAACGTGACCGGATAATCTCTTCCATCTGCACTGATACCAAATCGGCGCTCAGCGTATACTGGTTACTTTCCCGACTGATATTACCTATGACGATCCGGTCCACATTCAGCAATTTGCCAACATTAACGGCGCAGCTGATGGATGTGCAGGTTGAATAACTCCTCGATTTTCGGTTAAGGATATTAATACGATTTTCAATACCGGATGCTTCGACACTATAGGGTGTATACATGGAGAGCGTTAATCGAAATCTTTCTGTCAGGGTCTGTCCAGCGGCAGGAGATATGCCCTGGTTATGAAAATCGATTACTGCAATGGTAGGACTGGCTAGATCGTAGAGGTAGAAGTGGGGTGTATCCGGCAGGCTAGCTGCAGACACCAGTGACAAGAGTGCCGCCGAGGCAATTGTTTTCGGACTCCGCATATTTTCCATTCCTAATGTACAGGAACGCTGGTCAAATATATTACGTAATGGACAATCAATTCAATTGCATTCCGCTGCGCAAAATTTTTGGGAATTACTTATAATTAAAACCGTCGGCGGGGGTTGTCCTGGAACCACTGGTCCAGGAAAAGATCCATATGATCAAAGAGTGCGGATTCAAGGTGAGTCTTCAATTCCCGGTCAATACTGTAACCGATCGATTGGTGTTCGTAGATCTTTGCCAGGGAAAAATCTTTTGTCATTTCGTTGTCATTGAAGTTTTCAATATAGTTATCCATGGTCAGTATATAGTTAAAAAGAGAAACTTCAACCGTGTAATAAAAGCCAGGGACCTCTTCCAGGGGTCGCCCGACAATGGAAACACGCAGCAGGGGATAAGGCTGGTCTTCCTCGACCCAGATCTTATACTGATCCAGCTTTGCTACTACGTAAGATTCGACCCAGGTAGGTGAAATGGCATTCTCCAACCCGTCAACTATGATCTCAACCTTTAACTGATCCAGTCCTTTGAGATTGGATTCATGCCATCTGGTTTGGCCTGGAGATATGGTAAGGAACAGTATTGATACTATAATAAAGGGAGCGGTGGTGTTACGTGCCTGAATCATATTACCTGAAATGTACCCCGGACAGGATTCGAACCTGTGGCCTACGGATTAGAAGTCCGTTGCTCTATCCAGCTGAGCTACCGGGGCATTCAATTAGTTAGTGAGATTGGATGCCCCTCGGTACACCAAGGCAACTGACGAGCTATCCAGTATAATCACCTCTTAAAATACGCTCTAAAATTACTACCATATATAATATGTGTTAAATCCTATTAGTACGTAGAAATAAGTTTACGCAACCATAATAGCGCAACCACTCGGTATCCACTCTTATAGGGAGTGATTAATTAGTATAAATTAAAGAACGTCACATGACGTTAGAAATACGTCACCGCGCCTGTGGCTGATGCACACGGCAACAAAGTCAATCACCCCCATACCCTCATATTGTCAAAAGCGAAGATTTGTAAACGTCACTCATGGACAGTTTGCGGTATCCGAATCAACCTAAAAAAGACTGAGCGGATTTTTCAACCTAATTCGCACCCACCCATAAACAATCAAGGGGGGTAGGGGAAGGAATAAAAGGGGCGCACACATTGTAACGCTATTTTTTGGTATATATAACTGGCGCAGCGTACATTTACCTTATCAAGGAGGTTAGAATGAATAAACTACTGTTTAGTTCATACATAATTTTTTCTATTTTATTAGGGCAGAATAACCAATCGGCTGTACTGACAACATCCAGTCCTATGGGCAGTTCTCTAACTACAGATTCAACTGGTATCGTCACCAATTTCACGGTGGGTACCGCATCTCCCATCACATGGTACGAGTACGCCACAACCTTTCTTGCATTCAATGGTGGCAATCCACTGGAAGTCAACGGTACCAATGCAGACATCTGGGATGGCGATCCGGTGGCTCCCGTAGATGTCGGATTTTTCATTCCAGCCCGTTTCGAAGACTGGAGTTTCGATGGAGCGTCTGATAATGAATGGCATACAATTCTCCGGTATGAGGATATACCAAATAATATTGATGTTGTTGGCGGGTTCGGCTACAAATTGGAAGACCCCAGCCCGACCCTTGGCGCCGGCTATGTGGAATGGACGCCGATATTTCAGTTTACGAATGTGCACAGTGACACTGTGACCATCAAACCGTTCCGTTATTTGCGCCACACGGCTGCAAACACTTTAATTACCTATTACAGTAATCATGATAATTCTTCCAATTTCTGGGACTCCGATAATATTGATGGTACCCCTGATGATTATGTTGTAGAGGTTAAAAACATTGGCGGTTACATGTATAACTACGCTTTTTCCGCTGCTCAAATGTCCCACTATCGAATACAGGCCTATTCTGGAAATACGTTGTACAATGCTATTTCCCAAGGGAACGCCGGCTACGATTTAACATCGCTGACTGACCCTGTTTCTTCTTCACAGAGTGAGTTTGCTTTCCAGCCAGAAGAGGTCACACTGGCACAAGACCAGTCAGCACTGTACTGGTTGTACCCCAAAGTAATTCTGGTAAATAATTCAGTAGACGATTACCCGGTTAATATCGACTGGGACGTTATAGAAATCAGTTCATCAGAGTTTAATACAGATCAGGGATTTACCAATACGGACGTGAGTATTAACTACAGTTCCATGTCCTATGCCGTAAACGGGGCCGGTACTGCATCTACAGGGGCCAAGGTTACTGTAGTAGAGATCACTGGCGGAATGATTGAAAGTGGAGTGACTGGCACGCTCGAAAGCGTATTGGATAGCCGGTACTGGGAAGTATTTTACGATACCCGGCGAACAGCAAGTATGGCTGCCATGACTTTTTCTTATAATACAGTAGCCGATAGCATTGGAGATGTGAACCGTTTAACTGTTGCTTTCCGTTCTGGTTATGGCGAAAACTGGACTGCCTTGGACAGCGTTGTAGTGAATGATGCCAACAGTACAATTACCGCGTACCAAATAGATGCAGGTGCAGGGCAATGGGCCCTTGCTTTGAATCCATACAAATGGCACGTAGCCACTACTGGTTCAGATGAAACTGGCGATGGCTCGGAAGACAATCCCTTTACCACCATTCAAACGGCTATTGATTCATCCAGTGATGGTGATACAGTGTTAGTAGCGGCGGGTACTTATGTGGAAAATATCAACTTCGATGGAAAAGATATTGTAGTTGGGTCACTTTTTTTGACCACTAATGATTCATTATATATCTCATCTACGATTATTGATGGCAATCAAAACGGCAGTGTGGTCGTGTTTGAAAACGGAGAAGGCCCAGAAACGGTATTGAGTGGTTTCACCCTTACAAATGGGTATGCTGAATTTGAGGGCAATCAATATCCATATACTACGGGCGGCGGCATTCTATTTCATAACGGCTCCAGCCCCACAATTGAAAATATGATAATTACAAACAATAACGGCAACTCAGGCGGTGGCATATCGTGCGTTTCCGGCAGTTCTCCCACCCTGAATAATGTTATTATCAGTAACAACGGGGCCGAAGGTTCAGGCGGCGGCATGATGTGCACTAGCAGCAGTCCCACGCTGACCCAT
>CAJXWT010000101.1 GCA_913062595.1 uncultured Fidelibacterota bacterium | reverse complement strand
CCATCAGCTATTTCAGTTACCCGTTTACATTTTACCGCACAGCTGAAACACGTGTCTCTGCCAAATCGATTTTGATCATCTTTTTCGTGTCCGCGCAAGTGCTCCTTGAAAAGCTTGATACCGTCAATTTCTTCAGTTTTGTCAAAGGTTCCACTGTTGAAGTTAAAAGTTGGCAATCCTCCGGCTTTGTTTTGGGAAGTGGTCTCGCCCGGGGTTCCATATTTCCCAAAACCGTCCATCCCTGTTGCCTCAAGATTGGCTGTACCCCACTTTTGCAGTTCCTTGAATGTTTCCGGATGAGCAATTGACGGTTTCTGTTTGCCTCGAACAACAACGGCTTTGAGATTTTTTGAGCCCATGACAGCGCCCATTCCGGTACGCCCATTAGCTCGGTTGCTCATGCTGATAAGTGCTGCAAAACGCACTAAATTTTCACCTGCAGGTCCAATTTGCAGAACTTCGATACGCTTATCTTCCAGCTCTGCTTTTAGTTTATCTTCAGCATCGCCTGTAGTTAGTCCCCACAAATGGCCGGCATCACGTAATTCCGCTTCACCATGATGCATCCAAATATAAACAGGTTTTGGAGATTTGCCTTTGATGATAACAGCATCAAATCCAGAAAATTTCATTTCTGCAGGAAAAAATCCTCCGCCCTGAGCATCTCCAATGCAGCCTGTAAGAGGTGATTTTGCAACGGAAGTCAATCTGCTTTGTCCTGAAATAGGCGTTCCCGTGACTACTCCAGTACACAAAGCCAGTACATTATCCGGACTCAGAGCATCAATACCAGTAGGAGTTTCTTTTAGGACGTAGTGCATTCCCATAGCACTACCACCCATGTAAGTGCGATAAAATTGTTCTTCCGGTTCTTCAACTTTAATTTCACTAGTTGTTAAGTTGACATGCAGTATTTTTCCTGTGTAACCGTTAGCCATATTTCTCTCCACTATTTTTTATTAATTATCACTTAAACGTTATCCGCCGCTGACACCGGTAAAAAACAGAACTTCATCTCCATCGCTCAGCTGATCTTCCATTTCCTTTTCCTGCTCTCCATTTACTGCAACAGTCAGCCAATGTGCCATCGTTATTTTATGCCACTTTTACACTAATTTTAAAGTTTTTATTTTATATCCCCCAAAAAAAGACCATTCTCATAATTTCCTCAGCAATGTAAGGTTGATCTTACAAGAATTGGGGATTTTACTTGAAGGGTGCCTAACTGTGTATACCGTTTAAACCCCATTTTTAACTCAATCCATTGAGCTGTTCCCAAGTCAGGTCACTGCTGGTGTTTATCCACAAAAGCTGGTTTCCTGCAGACCTTCACAGTCAACATCGAGCACAAACAAACCGCCAGACAAGGGAGCTGCTTTAATCTGGTCTTCCTCCATATTCAGCCGGGCCGTTGTGACAAACAATTTATTTAGATTTTTGCCACCAAACGCCATGCTTGTCACCATGGGAACTGGCATTTCGATAACCTGATCTAAATGACCATTATGATCATAACGTGAGATTCGTGATCCTCCCCAATGCGCGCTCCAAACATAACCTTCCGCATCAACGGTCAGGCCATCGGGAATGCCGTCTAAAGGGTCAACCACAACGAAATTTCTGCGGTTGGCCACAGTTCCGGTAACAATATCATAATCAAATGCATGTATTATCTGCAAACCGCTATCGGTGAAATACATGGTTCGATTATCGGGACTCCAGCCCAAACCGTTGGCAACGATTATATTGGAAAAATGGCGATCCACTATGAGGGATTCTTCCACACAGTACAGAGAACCAGTAGGGTCAATTTCATTGACATCTGCCGTTCCAGCCCAGAAACGGCCTCGCCGGTCACATTTGCCATCATTAAATCGATTTTCCAATAAATTTGGTTCCGGATTGGAAACGATTTCTACGCTTGTCATATCATTTGCCAGCAATGCAATACCTTTGTTAGTACCACCGATAAAACCACCCTTTGCCCGTTTGGCAATACATCCGAATTCGTATTCCTGCGGGAAAATGTCACGATCCCCTGATTCCGGATCAAATCTAAAGATGGATTTCCCATCAATATCAACCCAATAAAGAACACTTTCTTCCGGGCACCAGTATGGTGCTTCTCCAAGAATTGTTTCAGCAGGCCAAACGCAGTCGATCACTTTCCCATTCCTTTTAAATCTGTTCTCAGAAAGGCCTTTGGCCATTTGATTTGCTTTCTTGCATCTTTCCGTTTCGTCCGGTCAGCGGTTAGTACGTGCGTGTAAAAGATACTGGGCAGCCATAAGAAGAATGAGAGATACGGCGAGGACCATTGTGCCGATGGCATTTACTTCAGGGGTGATACCCCGGCGAATTGATGAAAAGATATAAACAGGAAGCGTGGTATTCGCTCCGGCGACAAAAAATGAAATAATGAAATCATCAAAACTGAAAGTAAAACTAAGTAGGAAACCTGACAGGATTGCCGGAAAAATTTGTGGTAGTGTAATCTGATAAAAGGTACGCCATGGTGTCGCATATAGATCGGTTGAGGCTTCTATCAAGGTACGGTCCATTCCGGCAATTCTGGCGCGAACCAGTATGATAACCAGAGACATTGTAAACAATGTGTGGGCTGCAATGACGGTGGCATACCCCATATTAAGTTTCAGCGGCTTAACTCCCTCCGGCCATACGGAAGCCAATAGGGGGTTAAGGAAATTGAAGACCGTCACCAATGCCACCAGTGTTGCAATACCAATCACAATCCCAGGTATCATGATTGATATGTAGATCATTCCATCAAATAAGATTCGGAGGGTTCCTTTCAAACGCTGCAATGCCAGCGCGGCTGCTGTCCCCATTAAGGTGGACAGAATGGCTACTGTTAAGGCAACAACTAAACTGGTTACAAAAGCGTCCACAACAAACGGGTTTGCGAGGGCTTTCCCATACCATTGGAGAGACAAACCTCGTAACTCGCTGGCATGTCGTCCGGCATTGAAGCTGAAGAGGACAATGATAAAGATAGGGACATACAAAAATAGATAAATGGCAATCGAGTAAAGTCGCATGGTATGTTTTCCTCTTTTACATCAAGGATTCATCCCTGCCAGTTTTGGTACGCATGGTCAATCGCATATAAAGACTAACGGTAATCAGCATGATCACAACCAGAGTGACAGAAACGGCAGAACCAAAAGGCCAATTGCGTGACTGCAGGAACAGATCAACAAGGGCGTTCCCAATGAAAAATACTTTTCCACCTCCCAGAAAAGCCGGGATCAGGAATTCACCCATCAGCAGAATAAAGACAAGCATACAACCTGTTGCTACTCCAAGCATCGAGAGTGGCAGTGTTATTTGCATAAAAGTTTTAAATGGGGTTCCACCAAGATCATTGGAAGCTTCCAGCAGGTTTTTATCGATTTTTTCCAGGGAAACAAATATGGGAAAAACCATCAAAGGCAGGTAACCATACACAATACCAATCAGCACGGCACCAGGAGTATTGACCAGACGGACACCCTCAATACCGATCCATTCCAACATTAACGGGATACCTCGGCCACCCAGTATAAAAATCCAGGCGTATGTGCGAATGAGGAGGCTGGTCCAGAACGGAACAATCACCAATACAAGAAGGATGAACTTATATCTTCTGTCCACTCTCAACGCCAGATAGTAGGCAAGTGGATAAGCCATAAACAGGCTCAATAATGTCCCTATCGGGGCAAAAATCATTGTGTTCTGGAATGCCTTCAGGCGCGAAGGAAGATTCGCATACTGTTCAAAAGTAAAACTCGCAGCGTACCCTCCTACTGCAGCCCGTTCACCAAAACTGAAAATGAGTATAACAATGAGAGGCAGGATTAACATGAACACGAACCACATAGTTGTGGGCATCAATAAGGCTGCCGTTAGCCAGTGGTTCGGTTTGCTATCCTCATTTTTCAACATTTAAATCAGGCTGACTTGAAGCGGGCTATCACTTCAGCACGGACCGGATCCGTCATCGTTTGTGCCGCACCAAATTCGAGGCCATTCAACAGTTCTGCAGCAGGATGCAGGATCGGATCACTACCTAGAGAGTCAGGCTGTAAAGCAATGGCACGTGAATCAGTTGGCGCATAACCATGAACAGATGCTTCTCGAGCCTGGATATAGGGGTCCTGCAAGTAATTAATGAATACATAGGCTGCATCAAGATGCGGCGCACCCGTGGGAATGGCATAGAAGTCTGTCCAGATTTCTCCGCCGTCAGTTGCGATCACATAGTCCATTTCCGGCAGATCATTTTTGAGTTGAGTAGCGTCACCGTTCCAGCAGATCGACATCCATGCGTCACCGCTGCGCATACCAGGCTGATAATCAGACGTGATGGCAAACAGATGAGGCTTGGACTTGATCAGCAGGGCTTCAGCCTCAGCCAATTCATTGGGGTCGATGGAGTTGAACGAATAACCAAGGGCACACAATGCGGCGCCGATTGTCGTCAACTGGTAATCATGGACGATGGTATGTCCGGAACCAGCTCCCATGGTCACATCAAAGAAGTCTTTCCAGGATTTCGGACTGCTCTTTATTTTTTTTGTGTTGATAATAAATCCTGTGGTTCCCCAGTTTTTTGGCACGCAATAGACCGTGCCGTTTACCGTTGCAGGTCCTGCGAACATCGGATCGTTCGCTGACCCATCATAATTTGGCAAGCGAGACAAATCCAAAGGCTGGATCAGACCAAGATTAACATAATTCGTGATGGTGTAGTTTGTCGGGACAATAACATCCCAACCTGTACCGCCAGCCTGTAGCTTTGCCAGCATTTCTTCATTTGATCCAAATGCATTCATCTGAAGATGTACCCCAGTCATTTTTGTGAATTCGTCAAGATTGACCTGGTTGTGGTAATTCGGCCAAGTAGCGAACACGAGACGGTTCCCAAGATTGCCGAACGCATGAGCCTTACGAGGCAGCAGTGAAGGCATCGCTGTTCCCAGAACAGTCATCGCTGCACCCAGACCTGTCACCTCCAGGAAATGTCTGCGGGTAATCGAACCTTTCTGATAGCGGTGCAATTCATTCATTAACTTCTCCGATGTAATTGGCTTATTCTCTTTATTAATTTTACTCATTTTATCCTCCTAAATGGATGTTAATCCGTTATTGATTGAAAAGCACTGACTTACGGATTTAAAGTACAGCACTATGTATCTTCAAGCACAAGAACCGCTTCAGGCATCCAACTTATGGAAACATGATCACCTGGAGCAAAAATTCTACGATTGCTTTCGTTAGTTTTTGGTGACAATACCAAGACGTCACCAAAACCTTCCGTTACAATCAAGTACTCTGAGTGTTCACCCAGAAATATTCTGTTTTTAACATGACCCTTTATGACTATGTCTGCATGATTATCTTTTTCATCAGCAGCAGAAATAGAAATCATTTCAGGACGAACAGCTACGCAGGCGTTGCTCCCAATTTTCGGGGTTGGAGCTCCTTTCGACTTTACCCCAACAAGAACTGCGCAAGATTCTGAATTAATCGAGATGCTTGACTTATTGGCAGTGACTACTTTACCATTAAAAAAATTCGTTTTGCCAACAAAATCGGCTACATACCGGTTGACAGGTTCATCATACAGCTCACGTGGGCTACCCGACTGGATGATTTGCCCTTCCCGCATGATGCAGATGCGATCGCTCATCGAAAGCGCCTCTTCCTGATCATGGGTGACCAGGATAAAAGTGATGCCCACCTCACGCTGCAGGGTTTGCAGTTCCATCTGCATTTCACGGCGAAGTTTGCGGTCCAATGCGGCTAATGGTTCATCAAGCAACAGCACAGTCGGATGATTGATCAATGCACGAGCCAGTGCCACTCGCTGCTGCTGCCCACCAGACAATTCCCAAGATTTCCGTTTGCCAAAACCACTCAAACGCACCAATTCAAGGGTTTCATCGACCCTTTTGGCTATTTCCTGTTTGGGTGGTTTCGGGTTTCGCTGACGCAGGCCATAAGCAATATTATCGGCAACGTTCATATGCGGGAACAGGGCATAATTCTGGAAGACCATATTCACGGGCCTTTTATGAGAGGGTATGCCTACTACAGAGGTACCGCTAATAAAAACATCACCTTCCGTGGGTTGATCAAACCCAGCGATCAATCGTAATGAGGTTGTTTTCCCGCAACCAGACGGCCCCAGAAAGCTGAAGAAAGCGCCACGTTCGACGCTCAGATCAATCTTATCAACTGCGACAACGTCACCAAACCATTTGGACACACCGACAAAACGAATATCGGGTGATTCACTAATATCTTGTTCAGACATGTTCTGATTTACTTTTCACTCTAAGTAAAGGACTTAATTCTATATCTCAGATAGAGCTTGAAATCCAGTTAATTTAAGAAGGCAGGCCACAAAAATTCATCGATGAGTCATTGATATTCCCTAACTCCAACAAGCTATTTGGCTCTTTTTTTCTTTCTCATTTTTAGAGCAACCTGAAACCGTTCGTTGAGGTAGACTGTCTGTTCCTCATACATCCACAACAAATGTTCCTTTGTTGGTTCCATATTCCTCCTCAATGTTGGAATTTTGATTGATAAATAAC
>CAJXWT010000100.1 GCA_913062595.1 uncultured Fidelibacterota bacterium | reverse complement strand
TATGCCGATATCATTTTTTCCAAAGCCTTAGAAAATGAAGAAGCAGCATTATTAACTTTTGCTGGGATAAGTACATATATGGCTAAATTAATTTTTGAACGGTTAGAAACAATTTACAGTGGTTGGCAAAACCAATATGAATTCCTGGATCCAGATCATGAGGACCTGAAAGCCAATCATCCATATCAAAAAACATTATTAGACCGGATTATAATTGGACAACGGCTAGGTAAATTGCTGGATAAATCGCGCGAATCAGCCTTACTATGGAATCCGTTCCGAAAAAATCTATATAACAATATAGAACGATCTGATTCATTAACACTTGAGGCAAAAGATCATTACCTAGATGGGAATAATATTAGTCAAAATTTGATAATGATCTCACAATTAGACCACGCCCCAGTATTGGGCGCCGGAATAGCAGCGACACATAACATTCATGATTAATCAATGAATCCTGATATATTTTTAATAGATAAATAAAAAATTAATTATGGCTGAGAAAATTTTCATCACTGGCGCCAGCAGCGGCATAGGAGAATCATTGGCGTATTATTATGCGCAAAAACATGCCACCGTTGGTATAGCTGCCAGGAGAATTGAACGACTACAATCTGTTGCGAGAAAGTGTAATGACCTAGGCGGGAACTCTGTTGTTTACCATTTAGATGTTTCAGATCAGGATAACTGCAAAAAGGCAGCCGAAGACTTCCTTTCAGTAACTGGTGGCATAGATATAGTTATTGCAAATGCAGGAATTGGGGGTGAAGATAATATTTCTAGTGGTGACCCATCAGCGATAAATGACATACTAAAAATTAATATCCTTGGTGTAACTAATACTGTAATTCCATTTATACCTATTATGGAAAAACAAGGTTCAGGTAAAATTGGAATTATTAGTTCCATCGCCAGTTTTCGTGGATTGCCTGATCATGGAGGCTATTCTTCTAGTAAAGCTGCCTTACGTTTTATAGCAGATAGTTGGGAACATAAACTTGTGCGCCACAAGATTACAATAACCACCATCCTTCCTGGGTGGATAGCTTCAGAAATGACGGCTAAACATGAATTCAAAATGGCGTTCCTGATGGATTCTGATAAAGCTGCAATTAAGATAGCAAATGCTATTCAGCGCGGAAAACGAAAATTAATACTACCCTGGCAATGGAATTTTATTGTCCCGATTTTCCGCTTGCTTCCACGTCAATTAATTCGTGCATTAACACCCTATAAAGAATCTACCAAAAAATAAATAAAATCATAACTTGCATCTGTATATTACGTTAACGTAATATAATTAACTATAACGTTATGAACACAGATTTAATTACAAGAGATAAAATCTATACAGTACCTGAGCTAGCAAGAGAACTAGGTCTTACAGAACGTTCGATCCGTTTTTACGAATCAAAAGGACTGCTCTCACCAAAGCGAGCTGGGAACACCCGCGTTTTTACCTATAAGGACCGTGCCAGGCTCATAATCATCATGCGTGGAAAACGGACTGGTACTTCACTTGCTGGTATTAAAAAAATTCTAGATTTGTATGATGCAGATCCCAAACATCACAAGCAGGCAAAAGCAGTACTTAACGGTATAAAAGAACGTATTACCATATTTGAAGAACAGAGAGAGGAACTGAAAATTGTTCTTGATGAATTAGAGCTTATAAAAAACAATTGTCTGAAAATACTGGGTAAAGACAATGATAATCCTTCTGATTTTTAACTAAAAGATAACCAGGGACACGAAAAAGGAGAGATTAAATTGAGAAAAGAAATATTGACAGAAGAACAAATATTATTTCAAGGTGCAGTCCGTGAATTTGTGAAACGTGAGGTTGTACCCTATTATCCGCAATGGGAGAAAGACGGCATTGTATCGCGGGAGGTCTGGCTGAAAGCAGGTGAATATAATTTTTTAGGAATCGATGTACCGGAAGCTTATGGCGGCAGTGGTATTGATGATTTCCGTTATAACAGCATTCTAATCGAAGAAGGTGCCAGGGCTGGAGCGACTGTGGCATTTAGCATGCAGAATGACCTCGTCATTCCTTATCTCCAGCGTTACGGTAATGAAGAACAGAAAAAGCGCTGGTTACCCAAATTATGTACCGGTGAAACTATCTCAACCATAGCAATGACCGAACCTGGAGCGGGAAGTGATCTGGCAGGTATTAGCACAACAGCAATATTAAATGGTGACCACTACCTGGTGAATGGTCAAAAAACGTTTATTACCAATGGTATCTTGAGTGATCTGGTCATTGTGGTTGTGAAAACAGATCCCGATGCCGGTGCCAAGGGAATGAGCCTGCTGGTTGTGGAACGGGGCATGGAAGGCTTTGAGCGCGGGCGGCAGCTGGAAAAAATAGGTCAGAAAGCCCAGGATACGGCTGAACTTTTCTTTAGTAATGTGCAAGTGCCAAAAGAGAACCTGTTGGGAGAAGAAGGAAAAGGATTTTATTACCTGATGGATAATTTACCCCAGGAACGCATGACAATAGTCGTAGGCGCCATGGCAGTGGTCGAAACGGTGCTTGAATACACCATTGAATATTGTCATGAGCGCAAGGCTTTTGGTCAATCAATCGGCAAATTCCAGAACTCAAAGTTCAAACTGGCCGAAATGAAAACCGAGGAGGAAATTGGACGTACTTTTGTGGATGAATGTATTATGCTATTGCATGAAAAGAAACTCACTCCGGAAAAAGCTGCCATGGCAAAATGGTGGACATCGGACCTGCAGGTCCGGGTAGTTGACCAATGTTTACAATTGCATGGTGGGTATGGGTATATGCTTGAATATCCCATTGCCAAGGCATACCTTGATTCCCGGGTGCAAACAATCTATGGCGGAACCAATGAAATCATGAAAGAGATCATTGGGCGATCTTTGGGTTTTTAAACAGTAATTAACTTCAATAAATGAATAAGGAGTAAGAAGTATGGTAAATGAAGCTTTTATCTTTGATGCGTTGCGTACACCAAGGGGGAAAAGAAAAAATGGGGCTCTTAATGAAATCACCCCTGCGGATCTTGCAGCAAAATTATTATCAAAATTACAGCAAAAACACTCGCTAGATACTGCTCATGTTGATGATGTTGTTATGGGATGTGTTACACCAATAGGTGATCAGGGCGGTAATATAGGAAAAACTGCTGCACAATACGCTGGATGGGATGTAGATGTGCCCGGCATGCAGGTTAATCGTTTTTGTGCAACTGGGTTGGAAACTGTTAACATGGCAGCAATGAAAATACGATCTGGCTGGGAAGATCTTGTTGTGGCAGGAGGAATCGAATGTATGTCCCGTACTCCCATGGGTTCTGATGGTGGCGCAATGGCCTTTGAACCAAAAGTAAATTTAAAAACTAGTTTTGTCCCACAAGGAATCGGAGCTGATTTGATTGCCACAATTGAAAACTTTAGTCGAGATGATATGGATAATTATGCTTTAGAATCCCAAAAACGTGCGGCAAAAGCCACAAACAAAAAATATTTTAAATCACTGGTACCCATTGAAGACCAGAACGGCTTGAGCATCCTGGAACATGATGAACATATCCGACATGATATCACTATTGAAGGACTAAAAGGACTAAACCCATCATTTGAAATGATGGGAAATATGGGCTATGATGCTGTTGCATTACAAAAATATACAGATGTAGAGACAATTAACCATGTTCATACGGCTGGTAATTCATCTGGCATTGTGGATGGTGCTGCTATTGCACTGGTAGGATCCGCTGAAAAAGGTAAAAGTTTAGGTATAAGACCAAGAGCAAAGGTATTGGCAGCCGCAACAGTAGCTACTGATCCTACTATAATGCTTACTGGGCCAGGGCCGGCAACAAAAAAAGCACTAAATAAAGCGAGAATGAGCATTAAGGATATTGATCTTATGGAAGTAAATGAAGCGTTTGCTGTGGTAGTGCTTCGGTTTTTACGAGATATGGAGCTAGATAGCATGGATAATGTCAATGTTAATGGAGGCTCTATCGCCATGGGTCATCCATTAGGAGCTACTGGAGCAATGCTTCTAGGTACCGCATTGGATGAGCTCGAAAGGAGCGATTTACAAACAGCGCTTATCACTTTATGTGTGGGTGGCGGCATGGGGATTGCTACGATAATTGAACGGGTATAAGAATTAACTAATTAAAGAAACTGACAATGGCTTTCGATTACCAAAAGGATGAGCAGAATATTGTAACAGTCACAATGGATATGCCTGGAAGATCCGCAAATGTAATTAATGATGAATTTTCAAAGGCAATGATGACAACGGTAGATAAACTTGAACAGGAAGATTCTCTAGCGGGTGTTATCATCACTTCGGCTAAAAAAACATTTTTGGCCGGTGGTGATCTGGAAATGCTTTTCCAGCAAGAAGATCCCGAAGCTACTTTCAAACTAGTTGAAAAAGGAAAAGCTCTATCCAGAAAATTGGAGACCTTGGGTAAACCACTTGTAGCTGCAATTAATGGTACCGCTCTAGGGGGAGGATTGGAACTAGCTCTTTGTTGCCATTATCGTATCGTTATCGATAACCCAAAAATAAAAATTGGTTTTCCAGAAGTAACACTAGGTCTGTTGCCAGGGGGTGGTGGAGTGGCCCGTCTGCCCAGGCTTATTGGACTGCAGTCTTCCTTTCCATTCCTGATGGAAGGCAAACAAGTAAATCCAATAGCTGCTATGGAAGCAGGTATCATTGATGAATTGGCTACAGACCAAAAAGATATGTTTGAAAAAGCACAAGATTGGATCCTCTCGAATCCAGGATCTGCACAGCCCTGGGATAAAAAAGGATATAAAATGCCGGGCGGCACACCACAACATCCACAAATCGCCCAGATGCTGGCCATTGCTCCAGCCATGTTAAAAAAGAAAACAATTGGTAATTACCCAGCGCCAGAGGCAATTATGACAGCGGCAACGGAAGGTGCTCTCGTAGATTTTGAAACAGCCAGCCGAATTGAATCACGGTATTTTGTAAAACTTGTAACGGGCAAGGTTGCAAAAAATATGATCAATGCTTTCTGGTTTCAATTAAATGAAATTAATTCTGGTGCCAGCAGACCAAAGAATGTAGAGCCAACAGAAACAAAAAAACTGGGAGTCCTTGGTTCTGGACTGATGGGACATGGAATCACATACGTCTCTGCACTGTCAGGCTTGGAAGTGGTTATGACAGATTCCAGCCAAGAATATGCAGAAAATGGACTATCTCGGATTAAGACAATATTGAATGAAGGAATAAAACATGGTCGAACAACAAAGGAAAAAGTTGATGAAATACTAAACCGAATCACAGCGACTGCTGATTATAAAAAACTAGCTGACTGCGACTTGATAATAGAAGCCGTATTTGAAGATCGCGAATTAAAAGCTAAAGTAACTGGAATGGCTGAAAATATTATGGACTCAAATGGCGTGTTTGCATCCAACACTTCTACTCTACCAATCACAGGTCTTGCAAAAAAATCTATTCGTCCAGAAAAGTTTATTGGCATTCATTTCTTTTCTCCCGTTCACAAAATGAAACTGGTGGAAATCATAATAGGGGGAAAGACTAGCGCTGAAACCATAGCGAAAGCATTTGATTATGGTTTAAAAATTAGAAAAATACCAATCGTTGTCAATGATAGTCGCGGTTTTTACACTTCCCGTGTTTTTAGCACCTATACTAATGAGGGATTATCACTACTTGCTGAAGGAAATCATCCGCAAGCAATTGAGTCTGCGGGTAAGAAAGCAGGTATGCCTGTTGGACCCTTAGCAGTGACTGATGAGGTAAACCTAGGTTTAGTAGCCAGGATCAGGAATCAAACCAGAAAAGATATGGCTGAAGAAGGAAAGGAATTTCCTCCAGTGCCAGCCGATGCAGTGATTGATTTGATGACAGAGCAGGTCAACCGCCTTGGCAGAGCCAACGGTGGCGGTTTTTATGAATACCCAGAAAATGGTAAAAAATACTTATGGCCGGATCTACAAAAGCACTTCCCTCCTGCCAAATATCCTTTAACCCAAGATGAAATGATAGAAAGAATGTTATTTGCACAAGTTATAGAGACAATTCGCTGCTATGAGGAAAACGTTGTCACCTCAGTAGCAGATGCAAATATCGGCAGTATATTTGGTTGGGGGTTTGCGCCATTCAAAGGAGGTACGTTGCAATTTGTAAATGATTATGGGATCCAGGAATTCGAAAAACGAGCTCAGGAACTGGTTAAAAAATATGGAGCGCGTTTTGCGCCGCCAAAATTGCTAATGAAAATGGCCGCAAATAACGAAACATTCTAATGGAAATGTAATTGAATTAATTATGTCAGGCCCTCTATCCTCTTTAAAGATGCTAGATTTTTCTACCCTGCTTCCTGGCCCATATGCCACCATGATGCTTGCCGATATGGGCGCAGATATCTTATGGGTGGATGCTGTAAAAGGTGATATTGATAAAGAAGATACCAGAGCAGTTTTTATGCGTGAATACCTGGGCAGATCAAAACGATCTATCGCTCTTGATTTAAAAAGACCAGAAGCTATTACTATTGTAAAACGTTTAGTAAATGAATATGATATTATTGTTGAACAATTTCGTCCTGGTGTAATGGAACGATT
>CAJXWT010000099.1 GCA_913062595.1 uncultured Fidelibacterota bacterium | reverse complement strand
CTGTATTACACTCTTCGTTACACTCTTCTTCGGAAGCAAACGAATCGGTATAACCTTCCCCCCCATCACAGATCCATTCATCTTCAAATAACCAGATAGAGTCACTAGTAGCAAACCAATCAAAGTAGGAAGTATCGATCATATCTCCATAATCTTCATCTTCCAAAATCTCTATTATCATACCGGTTGAATCTTCATGGAAAACCATGTATACCTCAGGTACTTCTAATTCTTCTTCGAGAATTTCCAGATCAAACCCTGGTATTTCTGTAGAAACACCTGCTACTAAATCAATCATGTCCGGCCCAATAGTTCCATTCAAACTAAGCACAGCTGTTCCAGTTGAATCCATAAGTGACAATTCAGTAATTGTGAGTGTCTGTTCAACCATATCAAATGAAACAGAGCTGGCAAAATCTGAAGGATCTGCAACGTATATATCTGGATCTTGACCAAAAGCTGTCAGACCCTGTGCGGCAACCATTTCTTCTTCAAAGTTGATCATAACCATGAGAGGATTATCTACACCTTCCGGAGGCATCCCAAACATAAACAGAAAGAAATTAAGAAAATCGAAATTCATGATAAACAAGTCTGACTCATCATCTCCATCATCCCCTTCTGACCATAATGACTCCATCTCTAATGCCACATAGGCAAAAGTTTGATCTAAGGTAACATCATCAACAAAACACCCAACACTCGATCCCTCTAATAAAACATACTCGGAAACAAATGAGTACACAGCCATTCTGTATGGATCTTCAGGCCAATTTATTTCGCAGTTTCCTGGATTATCGCCTCCAAGACCCCCAGAAACATCATCACCTTCTATCACTAGATTGAACTCAGAATCAAGTTCGAAGGATGATTGACCATGATTGCTGGAATAATCATCAACATAATCCTGCGCATAGATTAAGGCACTATAATTCTGCGCATAGATTAAGGCACTAAATGCATTATAATCGTCTTCCCCTAAGAAAAGTGGGTCTGTTGTTCCAAATCCTTCTCCAGACAAATATTCTGCAGCACAGTCTCCATCGCCATCTTCACAAAACGAGCAGACACAAGTATCATCACCATCTTCAAATCCAATATTCCCATCATTATTAATGTAAATTTGATTATAACTATTGCCATAAAATTCAAAATATGAAGACAAGGATTGCTCTGTATAATCATCATCTTCTACAGTTATTTCATTCGAATAGGATGCTGGAAGGTCAGTAATCGTTGTAGCTGAGACAGAGTATTCTGAAAAATCAGAATTTGGCGTGAATGTGATTTGTTTATATGCCAGATCCAATTCATTAGAATCAGAATACCCTTCCACAGGGAAAGAATACGATTCCCCAGCAGATTCGCTTAGATCGACTTCATCGTAATCTCCTTCTCCATTTGCGATACCTATGGCCAAGCCACCCGGTGCTTGTTCTGTATTTGAGCCAGTTAAGGAAAGATCTTTATAACTAATTATAATTTCACCACTAGAATAGAAGAGCTGGACCTGAAAAGTATTTAGTGCATCAGAGTCTCCATAAAGAGGTACATCCACAAAAGTAATAGTTACCTCTGTGTCAGTTTCATCAAAATAAACCGCACCCCCTTCAGGATCTAGATCTGTTAAATACATACCTATTCGAGGGCCATAAGAATAAGTATCATCATCATCGTCATCGCCATTATCCATTTCCAACATACTTGGATCAAGTATATATGTTAATTCTGTTTCATAGTCGCTAGCAGTTGCAGTAACATTACCTTCTGCTTCCATCATAGCCATCATTTGCATCATGTTCGGCATAGACTGGTCAGACCCAACTGTTACATACATTTCATAATTTTCCTCTTCCACAAACCATTCTCCAAATAAATCATCCATATCCCTGGACGATAACGTGCGATTTGCCACTTGAGGTTGGAATGTTAATTTTTGCAAATCTTCAAGAGAATAAACCTGGTATTTTTCTTGGAGAGATTGCATCAGTTTATCCATTCTTGATTGGATATTATCTGAGGCAAAACAAATTGAGAGACTTAGAGCAATAGTAACTATTCTGTACATGGATTTACCCTTTATTTTAATTGTCACAACTTAGATAATTATTAATAAAGTACTACCTTAATTATAGAATATTTGTATTATAAACTATTAAAATTTTCTTTAATTAATAAACTCCCACAAACAAAAAACCCCGCCCCTCTCACTTCGTTACCTATCTATATTGCCATTTCGATAGGCAGGTGCTTGAAAAGTAATCGTTCTTCAATATTTCATTTATGGAATTGGTTTCATTTACTACTCATATGATCCAGTAACTGACTATTATGGTATAACATATATTTTGATGTTTCGTAAAGGCCTTGAACCAATCTACTGTATTTTGCAGTAAGTTCAGGGTATTCTTGCTGGATATCTTCTGGCGCTCCAGGTACATTTAAATTATACAACCTTATATCTTCACCATCATGGTACATGGTTAGATAATACTGGCTACCGATTACACCTATTGTAGGCCGAGCATGTTTTTTACCTACCGTTAAGGCAAAGCCTTCTTGATTCTCTACGATTGACATTAGATCCCGGCCTAAGGTTTGATTATGATAACTAATTCCCGCAAAGCCTGCTGCAGTAGGAATTAAATCCGGTAACATGGCAATATCATCCCGAACAATGCCTCCCTTTGTAAAAGTAGGCCCATACACAATCAGCGGCACATGATAGGACCTTAATAACAGCTCATAATTTGAGAGCGGCATATGTTTAGCCCAGGGATCAGAGGTACCATGATCACCAAAAAGGAAAAATACTGTATTACTGAAATATTCGGATCTTTTTGCATAAGAAAAATATTCACCGATAGCATGATCCAATAAGCGCATTGCATTATACTGGCCCACAGATTTAAACCCGGCGTGATTCACCTTTTCTTTTGAAATATGTTCCACCTCGAATCCGGTTATATTCTCTGGAATAGAATAAGGTCTATGGTTAGTAGCCGTCTGGATGATCGCAAAAAACGGCTTCCCCTTATCGCTATTTTCAAATATCTGGTGGGCCTCCTTAAAAAGATCGTGGTCAGATACACCCCATACATCTAATCTTGGACTTTTCAGGTCATCTAGTTCGGTGATGGATAAATCAGGAATGTTCAGCTGCAAAAACCCACGTATGTTTGCCCATCCTGCACTACCGCCCATAATATAGTGTTTTTCGTGGCCCGTAAAATCATTGATAATTGAGTACTGTTTATTTATTCGCGGGTTACGTGATGATGTTTTTATCCTGGCAACATCCGGTATACCCGTTACTATAGTAAATACAGATCTGGCTGTACCTACCATTGGTACATAAAAGCGCTTAAAAAATATTCCTTCTTCAATAATTTGGTCTAGGTTAGGTGTTGCATTTAAGGGGTTACCAAGTATACTTAAACGATTCGCACCTACTGATTCCAAAAATATAATTACAATATTTGGTGGTCGGTTAAAATGCCTCGATGTTTCAGTATATCGCCCATAATTCAATGTTTTTGAATCTCGTTTATCAATATCTAAATATTCTGTCATATCTGAGAAATATTCCTTTGCTTTTTCGATGCTAAAATCATCTCGAGCAAAACGCCTAGTATCATTGTAGAAAAGAATTGGATTTAGCCCAAGAGCTGAAATAAAGGAATTATTACTAAAAAATGCATCGCTCCACCGCAGCGGATATTGTTTCAGAGTACCCCAGGTGCTAAACACAACAATCAAACCACCTATAGTAAATCCCAAGAATTTTTGCTTTGCAGTTTTTACTTGTGGTTTGGCTAATAATATGGCAGGGACCATATCATAAATCAATTTAAATCCTATGAAAATAAAGAGCAGAAGTATAAGAATTATGATAACAGGGTAACTTTCCCATACCATCTGCGCTGATATTTGAGGGTTGTCCAGAAATCTCAATACACTAACATCGACCCTTTGGCCAAGATAAGAATAATGGCCCATATCGACAGAATAAAATAATAGCAGCAAACCAGTGAACAAGTAAATATATAAATTAGATATTCTGCGCACCCATATCGAGCGAACAACATTTACAATTGGCATGGCACAAAAGATCATTAGTGGAATATTTACCAGTACTGCTAAACGCAGATCAAATCGTATACCGATAAGCAGCGCTTTGATTAGACTTCCTAATCTATAGGAATCAGATTCAGAATTAAAAATCATAAAAAATAGTATCCTGAACAGGACAAGAAAGAGGAAATAGACCATTATACTCTTAAAAAGAAATTGGATTCTTCTTGATTTATAAAACATATTATAGTTTTGGAACAGCTACACCGAGTTGCTCAATCCGAGTCAAGATGACTAATTAAAAATTCTCAGTAATCCAATATTAAGTCCAATAAGTACTAAATGTCTATAAACAACAGGCCGCTGGGAAGATGTTTCGGTGTGATTCGTGTTATTATTTTTTCGATCTTTTAATAAATGTCTCTACATCCATGGAGGCGATTGTCTCACCTAATATATTTAACGGCAAATCATCAACTTTTTTAAAACGTATACAAGATTTCCCAGCATCAAACCGTTTACCGGATGCTGCATATGCTTTCTCAAATTTATTCTGCACATCGGGATCCATATAATAGCCCATGAGATAAACTGACATGTAGTTCTTCTGGGACGCCAAAGCTGCATACATCAGCGGTTTTCCATTGTACGTATCGGGGCAGGTATCCAGGGGGACTTCATAAGTTATATGGCCCCAATTTATTACTTCATCATACCCTTCAGGCAGATTATTAAGTATTGTCTTTCTTACAATTGAGATCGCTTCTTTTCTATCATCAGGAAGTTCTTTTAAATATTTTTCTACAGTTGAAGCATTTGATTTCATCCTTTTATCCTTGTTTAATTTTCATCTCTCACTATTATCTTCTTCTTTTTTATGTTTTCTTTTTTGGTCATCATAAATATAAATCTCTTTCATGTATTTCCGTGGCTGCCCGCAATCCAGAAACGAGCGCGCCCTGCATCCAGCCATGATTATCTGAAGCGTGCTCTCCGGCAAAATGAATTCGACCTTCAGCCGCACCAATGTGTGCAGCCAGCGCTTCATCTTGATCAGCTGTTGGTGAGGCCCAAGCACCGCCGGACCACTCCTGGAGAGCCCAGGAATGAGAAACGCCGTTCTCTACATGATCATACACGCCGGGGAAAACACTGTCCCAGCGATTTAATACATGCTGAATACGGTCTTCCTCGATCAATTGATCTAATTCGACTGCACGACCGTAATACATATATGACATGAGTATACCTTTAGGTCCTTCCCGGTCCCATGTTGGATGCCATATTTCTTCAGGCCAGTCAGTATTCCCCCAGCCGTTCAGTCCCTCATTTTCCCAGAATCGATTCGCGAATTGCATAAACACCCTCGTGGACGGTGCATAATTATACCCACCGCTAATGGCTTCTATTTTTTCATCAGAGAGCGATGGTGTAAATTGAATTCGATTTAATACTGGCAATGGAACGGTGCATAGTGCCCTGTCTGCGTTAAACTCGGTTCCACCGGATACACGTACTACGACACCATCTGCATTTTGTTCAATCGATTCAACAGGTGTTGCGAGATGAATCTGCTCCGTAAGGGCATCGGCAAAACCCTGGGGTAATTTGTCTGTACCACCCCGAATTTTTACAAAATCCTTACGGTCTGCTGGGAAGCCTCCCCAAGGTGGTTCATTGATATAATCACTCGCAGGAATCAAAGTTCGATTTCCGCTTGACATATTCACAAAATAATTGGATTGGGGATAAAAGGGATCGAGCATTAACCCGAAATGATCCGCATATCCAAGGGTCAAATCATGGTCTGGCGGAATGCGGGCCGCCCCTGCTTCGGCAAAATGTCCATCGGAGAAAGGTTCGCGAAGAGTCAGGACCCGCCCGCCTACACGGTCACGGGCTTCTAGAATGATTACATCATGACCAGCTCGATTCAGTTCGTACCCGGCAACCAACCCAGACATGCCCGCTCCAATAATAACCACCTTTTTGGTTGGTTGATTCCCTATGAGTTGTCCTGGAGATTCATCAACTGTATCACTCTTTTCATCTTCACAGGAAATTAACGTTATACCAGCAGCCAACAGGATGCTTTGACGGAGGAATTCTCGACGATTTAAATCAGACATATTTGATCAGAGCCAAATTAGCCACCGTGAAAGATAATGGGAATTTTTAATTTATTCTTCAATGTATGCATTACACATTAAAATTAACGGTATCGGAAACACTGGTAGCCAAAAATAAAAGGTACAAACCTTCTCTAATTTTCATCTATCATTACCATCTTTTCCTTGATAATACGGATATTTTTTTTGTGTTTTCCATCGTGATCGTCAGCAGAACAATTTTACACCTTACCAGTCCTAAATATCTATAAACAAAAAAGCCCAACGTTATGTTGGGCTTTTTTAACCTGATATGTAATTAACTTTTAGGAACTGCCAAAGAAACGCTGCAAAAATGAACCACTTTTCTTTTCTTCCGCTTTTATATCGCTAACTTCGTAATCAGTAGCCGCGTTGATTGCTTCCGCAAGTGCCTTGCTATCTATTTTATCTTGATCATAAGTGACCGT
>CAJXWT010000098.1 GCA_913062595.1 uncultured Fidelibacterota bacterium | reverse complement strand
GGTCCTGGCGTGGTCGGTTACCAGCCGCGCTTGGAACCAGGTGAATCGTTTGATTATACCAGTTTCTGTCCCTTAATTACGGAGTTCGGTGTAATGCATGGTATGTTCAATATGATTAGAGATGATGGAGAAAAGTTCGACGCGTTAATTAAACCGTTTAAATTGGCCGTTCCTTTCTCCGTTAATTGATGATATATATTAAGAGATAAAATACCTCACATCTGATCTGGTAATCCGTAATAAAACAAAAATACTGGCTACTGTTGGCCCTGCATGTTCCGATCAGATAGTCTTGTAGAACATGGTTGATTCAGGATTAGACGCCTTAAGGAGTAATATGTTACACGGATCATTGCAGGAAAAGAAGGCACAGTTTGATCAATTCAAGAAGCTAAATAATCGCGATGGGCATCACCCTAGTATTCTAACTGATTTAGATAGTTAATGTGCCGGGCACGACAAATTTCTTATTCGTTCAGAAAGCATAATTATGAGTACTAATATGGTAAAGCTATGAAAAATGTTTATTTTTTTGGCGATGGAAAAGCAGAAGGTGCTGCAGAACAAAAAAATACACTCGGAGGTAAAGGTGCTAATCTTGCAGAAATGACCAATTTGGGTATCCCGGTACCACCCGGTTTTACTCTGACTACCAATCTTTGTATGGATTATCTGGATCATGGAGTGTACCCGGAAGTTTTGGACAATGATGTCCAGAGCGCTGTGGAAAAAATTGAGGCGATCATGGGTCAGAAATTTGGCGATCCTGATAATCCATTACTGGTGTCTATCCGCTCAGGAGCGAGGCAGTCAATGCCTGGCATGATGGAAACGGTTCTTAATGTTGGGTTAACCAAGGCAACCATACCTGGGTTAATTAAAAAAACCAACAATCCACGTTTTGTATATGACGCCTATCGCAGGTTGATCACAATGTATTCAGATGTGGTCATGGAGAAATCAGAAGGAATTAAACCAGTGTCGGGTGAGGCGATTCGAGAACAATTAGAAGAAATTATGGATCATATGAAAAATGATCGCGGAGTGTCTGTTGATATAGACCTGACGGCAGATGATCTTAAACAATTGTGCGAGGAATTTAAAGAAAAGGTAAGAGATACGCTTGGTAGTGAATTTCCAGATGACCCGGGAACACAACTCTGGGGCAGTATTTCAGCTGTATTTAAATCGTGGGCTGGTAAACGGGCAGTGAGTTATAGAAGAATTGAAAACATACCGGAAGATTGGGGGACGGCTGTAAATGTACAAACTATGGTGTTTGGTAATATGGGCGATAATTCTGCTACTGGTGTAGCTTTTACACGTAATCCTGCTACCGGTGAAAATATATTTTACGGTGAATGGCTTATCAATGCTCAAGGCGAGGATGTGGTTGCCGGCATTCGCACACCCTATCCCCTAAATAGTAATACAAAAACGAAAGATACAGACCAATTACCTGCCTTGGATGAATTAATGCCTGATGTATATGACCAATTAGATGCTATACGAACCAAACTTGAAAATCATTACCGCGATATGCAGGATATCGAATTTACAATCCAGGATGGAAAACTATGGATGCTTCAAACGCGGGTCGGCAAACGAAATGGTGCTGCCGCAATCCGAATAGCTTGTGAAATGCAATCTACTGATTTAATCACAGTAGAAGAGGCAGTAGCAAGGGTCACTCCCGATCAACTGGATGAAATCATGCATTCTATGGTTGATCCGGCTTCAGAAACAGGGGCAGCTTTACTTGCGAAAGGATTACCCGCTGGTCCTGGTGGTGCAATTGGCCAGATTGTTTTTACGGCAGATGCAGCAGAAGAATGGGCAAAAAATGGTCATGATGTTATTCTCGTACGCAATGAAACTTCTCCAGAAGATGTACATGGAATGCATGCAGCCAAGGCAATCCTCACTGCAAAAGGAGGCGTGACCTCTCATGCTGCGCTTGTTGCAAGAGGGTGGGGGAAATGCTGTATTGTTGGTTGTTCCGCCTTACAAATAAATATATCTGATAAAAAAATGACAGTTGATGATAAAATTTTAAAAGAAGGTGATTGGCTTACACTGAATGGGTCAGCCGGTAAGGTTTATACAGGTCAATTAGATCTTATTGAACCTGACTTAAGCATGAATGAACATTATAGTAAGTTGATGGAAATGGCCGATCAAATAAGAAAACTTGGTATTCGGGCCAACGCGGAAAGACCAGAGGATGCAATGCAAGCCCGGGATTTTGGTGCAAAAGGCATTGGACTTTGTCGAACGGAGCATATGTTCTTCGATCCAGAAAGAATTCTGGCTGTCAGGGAAATGATCATTGCTGAATCAGTAGAAAGACGACGTGAGGCGATCATGAAATTATTGCCTTTTCAGCGGGATGATTTTAAAGGGATATTGTCAGCGATGTCGCCCCATCCTGTCACAATTAGATTACTTGATCCTCCACTTCATGAATTCATGACGCTTACAGATGATCAGAAAGATGAACTGGCAACTGAATTAAATATTAGTATTGAGAAATTGGAAAACCGTATTAGGGGGCTTGAAGAATTAAACCCAATGCTGGGCCACCGGGGTTGTCGTCTTGGAATTGCTTATCCGGAGATTACTGAAATGCAATCACGGGCAATATTTGAGGCTACAGCTGAGTTAACTGCCGCAGATGTCAGCGTGGCCCCGGAAGTAATGATACCTCTTGTTGGTATGTATATGGAATATGACCATCAGGAAAAAATTGTCCGTCGTGTAGCTGATGAGGTTATATCTGAAACTGGAACAAGTTTTACCTATCTGGTTGGCACTATGATTGAACTACCTCGAGCCTGCCTGACTGCCGATGAAATTGCAAAACACGCGGAATTCTTCAGCTTTGGCACCAATGATCTCACCCAAACTACCTATGGTTTTAGCCGTGATGATATTGGTGGCTTTTTGCCGCAGTACATAGAAGGTGGTATCTTGGACCATGACCCATTTCAGAGCCTTGATCAAACAGGTGTAGGTCAGCTGATGCAAATGGGTGTTGAAAGGGGTCGCAGTGTACGCAAAGATTTGAAAATCGGGATCTGCGGTGAACATGGAGGCGATCCAGACAGCATTGAATTCTTTAATAGGATTGGACTGGATTACGTAAGTTGCTCACCGTTTCGTGTGCCAATCGCCCGGCTGGCTGCAGCCCACGCTCAACTCAAAACTCAAAGACAGTAAAAATGGTACAATGTCGTTTTATAGTTATTTTTGTAATGTTGATTATCAATGGATTTGTCTATAGTAAAGATGTAAAAATATTGGAATACGTGCCCAATGAAATAATTCTTAAGCTAGCCCCAGAAACAAAAATTATTCTGCCACACTCATTTATTACTAATATAACAGAAATTGATGCTGCTTTGGCAAAATTCACTGTTGTTGATATAAGTCCCGTTGTACCCTATAAAAAGGATCTAGATCCACGTCTGCCAGATATTAATCGTATTTACAGGGTTAAATATGCCGATAGTTTTGGACCAAAAATTGTGGCAGATGCTTTTACAGGTTTAAATAATGTACTCTACGCTGAACCAAGGTATATCCCTTATGAAACAACTACACCTAATGACCCTTATTATACTAATCAATGGCATTTACCGGTAATTGATGCAGCTCTGGCGTGGAATGTTACTCAAGGCGATACAAATGTAATAATTGCCATAATTGATGACGCAATTGACCTTGACCACGAGGATCTTGCTGCTAATATATTTATAAACTGGGCTGAATATTCTGGCACGGCTGGCCTGGATGATGATTTTAATGGCTATGTCGATGATATTAATGGTTGGGATTTTGCTGAAAATGATAATGATCCAAATCCGGTAATTGATAGCCAAAATCATGGAACTCATGTTGCTGGATGTGCTTCTGCCGTTACAGATAATGGTATTGGTGTTGCAGCCCCTGGATGGAAGTGTAAGATATTGCCCTTAAAATTTTCTAATGACAGTAATGGCTCATTGTCTGGTGATTATCCCGCTGCTGTGATATACGCTGCTGATATGAATGCTGCAGTAATAAACTGTAGTTTTGGACGGTATGGCGGTGGAATAAGTAATTATCAGCTGGATGCAATTACATACGCCCATGAATTAGGCACATTGGTGATTGCTAGTGCGGGTAATAGCAATGAAAATGAACTTCATTACCCCTCTGCTTATCTAAATGTTTTGAGCGTTGCTTCAACAGCAACGGGTGATTATAAATCAAGCTTTTCCACTTACCATTTGTCTGTAGATATATCGTCACCAGGATCAGGAATATTATCGTTATATCCTGATAATGATTATGCTACTGCATCGGGAACATCTATGGCTTCACCTGTAGCTGCAGGTGTAGGAGCACTTATAAAATCACAATTTAGTGAATTAAGTGCTTATGAATTGGCCTTAAGACTTTCAGCTGCGGCTGACGATATATATGATGTAAACCCGGAGTATTATTTATTATTGGGAACAGGACGTGTGAATGCTAATAATGGTGTTACGTATACAGATAATGAACTTAATGAAATTCCTGTGAGATTGGGGTTATCACAATTTTCTGCAAGTGATATGTTAAACGGAAATGGGGATGCATCTTTTGACCCTGGCGAAACAATTGATATTGGTATCGACTTATACAATTATTCAATAATGGGCTCTGAAAATGTAAATATTTATCTAACCAGTTCAGATTCAAGACTAAATATTATCGATAGTTCAGAATTAAATCTTGTCGTAGCGCCAGAGGATACAATCATTTTGGATCAAGCGTTTTCAGTCACAATTGCTGATTCTGCAGCAGTTGGAATAGCAGTATTAAATGTAATTATAGAACAGGATGGTATGGATTTAAATTCTTTTGAATTATCTGTAAACATTGGAAAAACACCAATATTACTTGTTGATGATGATGATGGTGGAGTGGCTGAAAAATTTTATTCAACTATCCTAGATAGCATGTATGTTCCTTATTCAATATGGGATAGAATGAATGGCCCCCTAACCTATGCAATGGTTCAAAATAGTCCAATTATTATTTGGTTAACTGAGTGGGCTTTCCCTTCCTTGGATTTTGATGATAGAACTGTATTGACTGAGTATTTGGATAATGGGGGTAATTTATATATTTCTGGCCAAGATTTAGGCTGGGATCTTAATGAAAACCCAGGTGATTCATCCCAGACTGCGTTTTTTTTGAATTATTTACATGCAGACTGGGGAGGGGATGACGCTAATGTTTCTTCAGTTGTAGGAATGCCGGGAAATCCAATATCTGATGGACTTAATTTTGATATATATCAACCTGGATATCCATCCGCTAATCAGTATCCAGATTATTTTACTCCACATGATGATGCTACTCTTATTTTTTCATACAGTAATGGTTTACATATGGGACTAAGCTATAAAGGCAACTACAGGGTAGTATATACGGGTACTGGACTGGAGACATTTGGTAGCAATTCAAGCTCAACTGCACCTGGAGATGTCAATGAATACCAAACTGTATTTTTAGAACGAACATTAAATTATTTGAATTTCATTAACCACACACCTTTAACCGATAATGAAGATTCTACTGCTAGTATTTATTTTTTAGTTAGCATTTTCAATGGTGGTGCAGATTTTAATGGACCATATTTACATTATAGCTTGAATGGTGAACAGTACAACACTGTGGAAATGAATGACACAACTGATGGTTTTTACTATATCCTGGACCCACCTAATCAGTCTGTAACAGTTGAGTATTTTTTCTCAGTGTATAATAATTATTATAACTGGACTAACCCAATTAATGCCGATGATTCATTCATTTTTAGTATTGGTAGGGATCTTATACCACCAGAATTATCAGAACTGGTCAGTTTACCAAGTATTATTGATCGTTCAGGTATTGCTTCCGTTTCAGTTTTAGCATCTGATAATATTGGTGTAGATAGTGTTTATTTACATTGGTATTATTCTTTCGATCCAGCTGAGATAGTTAGTATTCCAATGGCACTTGACGGTTATCATTGGAAAGGCGATATTGAGTGGAATGACCTATCAGGAAATGACAGGGTGTATTATTTTGCAAGTGCGGTAGATAGTGCATCAAATGCTAATGTTGGGTATTCTGATACTTTAAATTTTCAAATAATTAATAAAACAGTACTTACAAGCTGGGATGAAGAAATAATTGGCCAATGGAATACCGGACAAAGTTGGGGCCTTATCTTTATTAATGCAGATATTAGGTATGGTATGAATGATTCCCCGGGGGCAACCTATGAAAATAATAAATCTGATTATCTTACTCTTATAGAGCCATTTGATTTGTCAACCTACCAATCTGCTTACTTAAAATTCTGGACTGGCAGTTTTCTACGGGATAATGATATTGGCACAGTAGAGATTTCCAGTAATGCATCAAATTGGCAGCCTGTTTATTCTATGACAGGTATTAATGTAACTGACACCGTAATTGTAGATGTTACCGATTATCTTGATTCAGGTGTTTACCTGAGATTTCACATTGTAACGGACGCTTCCGGGGTATCTAGTGGTTGGTATATTGATGATATTCATCTTTTGGTTGACACAAGCATCGTCTTAGCCAGTAATAATGAAGTAGGTTTACCACT
>CAJXWT010000097.1 GCA_913062595.1 uncultured Fidelibacterota bacterium | reverse complement strand
GTGTATACTTCACAGAACTTATTTCTGGGAATAACCGACAAACCCAAAAAATGGTCCTACTAAAATAGGATACATTTTTGTTTCTATACCTCCAATTGACTTTACTGCTATCTCTTCTAAGTTTGGATCCAGAGAAGTAGTTTCCCAATTATGCTTTCACATCAGCTTTCCCAAACACTTTCCCTATCTCAACGGGGAAAGTGACGGGGGTCCGGTGAAATGAATGAACCTATGCTAAGACAGCCCACCGTCTTCCTGCCATTGGCGATGTCACTTGTCGCTCTTGCCATGGTACTTGTTCATTTTGCAATTTTTGGTATTGTTGATGAAACCGATGAAGGTACAGCTGCACATATCTTTCAGCTGCTTATTGTTGCTCAAGTGCCGTTTATTGCGTTGTTCGCATTCAGATGGTTCGCTCTTGCCCCCAGACAGACTCTGTTTTTCATTACACTGCAAGCTAGTGCTGTTCTAACGGCTATTATAGCAGCCCTTTTCTTAACGTCATGATACTTGTTTAGAAAGGCTCATATTACCCTACCCAAAGGGATAGGATTTAAACAATAGCCCCGCCAAGTAGCGGGCTTTTTTGTTTATGGAAATAAAGTTCTTTTTAAGTTTTAAGAGTTTTATGTTTTGGTTCAAATGAAATCCAAAATAAAAACTCTCAGTATCATCATCATGAGCCTGTTCTATATCGGAGTCGGAACAAATCATATTATAAATCCAAATTGGTTCGTACGTATTATTCCTCCAATTTTACCGTTTAAGATTGCAATAGTCTACATAAGTGGTATTTTTGAGATAATCTTAGGTTCTTTGCTAATTTTTCCCAAGACAAGGTTTATTGCTGGCTGGGGGCTAATTATACTTCTATTGGCAGTTTACCCCGCAAATATCTATGTTGCTTTAACTAATGGAGAAGCAATGGATATAACACCATTGATAGCTTGGGGTAGGCTTCCCTTTCAATTTGTTCTGATTGGACTTGCTTATTGGCATTCAAAAGCATAATAATCTAGCCCCGCCCAGCGGGGCTCTTGTTTAAATCCTTTGGGTGGGGGTTAACCGATTCCTAAAATTTATATTAGACTTTAATTCTCTTACTTACACTATTTCATTTTCAATATAGTGAAATGCTTCTTCCATCTGGTCCAAGCATAACAAAATCAGCAAGTCATCCTGTTTGGCATATTGAATGGATTTTTTAATTCCGCCCAGTATGTCGTCTGCAAATTGGATTGAACTTTCTGTGATACCGTGATCCTTAAAACAGGTGCTGATTACGCTGGGAATTTCGCCCACTTTCCGACCGCGTAAATATTTTGGTATTTCAGCAATTATAACATGATCAGGTTTGATTTTTGCTGCAGACTTTACCAGTCCGGCAATATCATCATTGCTGCGGTCGCCGGCTTGACCGATCAATAATAATTTCCGTTTTGCGGGAATATTTTTTACCATGGTTACAAGGGCATTCATGCCGTGGGGGTTGTGAGCAAAATCCATTAAGATTGTATAGCCGTTCTTTTTGAATATATTCCCGCGTCCGGGATTTTCTGTATAAGAACTTCCAAATGTACGCAGGCTGTCAGCAATCGCTTCATTTTCAACTCCTAAAGCTTTTGCCAGGGAAATTGCGCCCAGGCAATTGGAACTGTTATGAACAGCTGCTCGATTCATGGTTATTGGGATCCGGTGATGGTCAAGCAGTGCAGTTTTTATTCCATTCTCAAAATAAATAATTTTCCCGTCCTCAATTGTACAGGCTTTACCGCCTTTTTTAACATGATTGGAGACAGTTGGGTCAGCCGCATCTAAACTGAACCAGCAAATCTCCCGGGTAACATTTTTAGCATAGTTTACAATTTCTGCGTCATCGGCGTTTAAAACCAAAATCCCGTCTGGTGCCAATCCATGCCGAATGATGAATTTGGTTTCCACCATGTCGGATAAATTTTGAACGCCATATTCGCCTAAATGATCTTCCGCAACATTGGTAATGATCGCTGCATGGACATTTTTCACAGGCAGCCCCCGCCGGAGCATTCCGCCCCGGGCGATTTCCAGTATCGCGGTTTCCACATCCTGATTCCGCAGTGTGGCACGGGCGCCTTCCGGTCCGGAATAATCACCTGATTCCACGGTTTGTTTTGCGACACGGATTCCGTCTGTGGAAGAAGCTCCTGTCATCATGCCGTCAGTTGCCAGGATTGATTCCATCAGCCGGACAGTGGTTGATTTTCCATTGGTACCGGTAATGAGCACTACCGGAACATCTGAAACCTGGTTCCAATCAATTTCCTGAGGAGCGGAAATGCTGTCTACTTCAAATTGCCGGGAACCCGTTCCTGTCCCGATTGAAACAACATTGTCAGACTGTAAGAAACGGACATCATGTTCATTTGCAGCCGCACACATTTTGACCAGGGCAGGATTCAATTCAGCCTTGATTTCATTTTTTAATTCTGCAAGCTTGCTATGTTCAAGAAAAAGCTCACCTCCATTTAATACGGAAAGGGTCAAATCCCAAATGACTTCATTTACTGAGCAGGCGGAATAAAGAGCATCAATGGGAGCGGAGAAATACAGGCTGATTCCTCCAGAAAAACGGCGAGTTTTCATTTCTTCTTTTCCCCAGCCGACTAAATGTAATACGTAGGACACACACTTTCCCCAAACCTGGAGTACTTCTTCCTGGCGGATATCCGGAACTTCCACATCCAGCATTGCCCCGGATTTATCAGTAAACAGGCTTGGTCCGGTTATGCGGCGTGTATCAAGGATGTTCATCAGTCCGCTTCTTCTTTTGCAATGCGGACGCCGCGCTCGTCCTGGATGATTTTCTGGCCTTCCTCCAATTCAAAATGAAAATCTTCAACCACTGTTTCATCCTGTTTGAGTTTTGCCGATTTGTCAACCGGAGCAGTATTTTCTGAACCGAAATGAACAATCTGCTTCCAGCAGCGTGTGATATCGTCACCAAGGATCAACACTAAATCACCTTCTTTACCCATACTCAAGGCTGCCTCGACTGCGCCGGCTTCATCAGGGATGACGTCAATTCCGGCTGTCTTAATCCCGGCTGTTAAAAGAGTTTTTTTCATAAGCTGCGGGACTTCATCATCAGCCCTGCCCCTGCGGTTATCATCAGCCTTACAGATGAAATGGTCAAAATGCGGGGCAGCAATTTCGGCAATTTCCTGAATATCTTCGTCCCTGCGGTCACCCGGAGCTGATATAACAGCTATCCGCCTGCCGTTCACATCCAGCTTACTGCATAGTTCGGAAATGGCACGCACCGCTGCCGGGTTATGGGCATAATCCAGCAGAACCTTGAAGGGATGTTCTTCAAAAATGTTCATCTTTCCCGGCGCCTGGAAAAAAGTCTGGGTGAAGGTTTGTAAACCGTGACGGATGTCATCCAGTTCCTTGCCCATGCTGTACGCCAGGGCAGCGGCAAACATGGCATTTTGAACATTGTGTACGGCTTTTCCTTCCAGGGTTGCAGGAATGAGATGTGTCCATAATAGCGGAATGTGAGCGCCATTATCATAAAAAGTGATCATATCCCCATTGATGCCTTTTTCCAAAACAACCGCTCTCCCTCCGGCTTGAATATGCTGTTTGACCAGTTCATGGGTGGGATTCATGGTGACGTAACAGAGATGATCCGCTTTGGAATAATCAGCCATTCGCAGGCAATACTCATCATCTGCATTCAATACGGCAGTATCAGTCGCAGTTTCCACAACAATCCGTTTTACTTCAGCCAGTTGTTCCAGCGTATCAATCCCTTTTAACCCCAGGTGATCAGCGGAAATATTCAAACAAGCGGCAACATCGCTTCTTTCATAACCAAGGCCGTTGCGGACAATCCCGCCCCGGGCGGTTTCCAAAACCGCCATATCTACGTCCGGATCTCTCAAAACCATTTGGGCGCTTTTCGGTCCGGTCATATCGCCTTTCATGGTTAAATGTCCGTCAATATACACGCCGTCTGTTGTCGTGAAACCAACTGTATGTCCCGCTGTTTTCATGAGATGCGCCAGCATGCGCGTGGTTGTGGTTTTACCATTCGTACCGGTAATAGCAGCGATGGGAATTCGGCTGGGGGATGAATTGGGGAATAACATGTCCATTACCGGGCCGGCTACGTCCCTGGGTTCACCTTGGCTGGGCGCAATGTGCATCCTGAATCCGGGTGCCGCATTCACTTCCACGATCGCTCCGCCGATTTCACGATAGGATCGTGTAATGTCATCCGTCAGGAAGTCCACACCGCCAACATCAAGCCCAATTGCTTTCACGGCGCGTTCTGCCATGGAGCGGTTGTCCGGATGGACGATATCTGTCATATCAATGGCGGTTCCACCGGTAGATAAGTTTGCTGTGGAGCGCAAAAACAATTGTTCACCCTTCTTAAGCACAGTGTCCAGGTTGTATCCTTTGGTCTTCATGAGCCGCTCTGCCTGGTGGTCCACCTGAATTTTTGTAAGGACTTTTTCATGTCCAATACCGCGGCGGGGATCTGAATTTACAATGTCAATTAATCTCTGGATTGAATGTTTTCCATCGCCGGTTACATGTCCCGGAACCCGTTTCGCAACAGCGATGAGCTTTCCATTCACAACCAGCATGCGATGATCTAATCCGGTGATAAAACTTTCCACCAGTACACCTTTTGATGAACCGCGTTCACGGGCAATTTTAAAAGCGGATTGTACTTGTTCATTTTCGGTCAAATTGATGGAGACGCCCCGCCCGTGGTTTGCGTTTAATGGTTTTACAACCACGGGGTAACCGATCCGGTTGGCCATGCGCACAGCTGCATTTTCATTGTAGACCAGTTTCTGGATGGGAACAGGCAAACCCAGATCATTTAAAAGTGAATTTGTATCGTTTTTATCGCTGGCTATCTCAACAGAAATATGCCTGGTTTCGCTTGTGACTGTAGCCTGGATCCGTTTTTGATATTTACCCTGGCCAAATTGCACCAGGCTGTACTGGTTCAAGCGCATGGCGGGGATATCCCGTTCCCTGGCAGCTTTGACTAATGATGCTGTGCTGGGTCCAAATTCAAAACGCTGGGCAAAGCGGATAAAATCGTCACGTTCTTCCTCAAAATTGAAATCGGGATCAATATCCTCCATCTGATCTTTCAAATCCTGGGGTAAAAGATCCAGCAATAACTGTCGCGCCAATCTGCCTGATCCCAGGCCTACATCACGCTGCAAATACTGGAAGACCATATTGTACTGGCCTTTGATGTCTGTTGAACGGGTTTTTCCAAAGGTTACTTCTGAACCAGCAATATTCTGTAATTCAATGGCAACATGTTCCATGACGTGAGCCAGCCATGTACCCTCTTTCTCCTTTAATCGTCTCACGAAACCGCCGGGTGTTTGATAAGAGCAGCCATGCTCCGCCAGTCCGGGGAGAAGAACTAAAAGAGTATCAATAAATTTATTTCCAAGTTTTACGGTAGGCCAGTCCTCTAGGATTCCCAAATCCAAAACATGGCGTATGACCGGGAAACGGGCGTACCTGTTGGGTCCTACATAAACGTTTGTTGAAATTATATTCATATCCTGCTCCGATTTTGACAGTTATTTATTAAATGTCTGTGTTACCAGATCAGAGTCGAAAACAGTGGCAGTATGTGTATTGAGGTTATATTTTGAACCGGAAGCAAGGATGTGTAGCCTTATATCCGTAATATTGATGGCATCATTTCGGGCTGCACTACTTACAGAAGTTGCGTTCATTTTGCTTGGATCAACCACCGTAACTGCCCCGCTTCCTTCCACAGAAAACGTGTTGTCATGATCAATAAAAATAGCAGTATTTTCATCAATTCCCACACCAGTTAGAAAAGGGCTGTAGGCAATGGCTGCCAGCAGTCTTCCAAGCCGGTTACGCTGGCGGAAGTGCTGATCAATTACAATGCTGTTCGTCAAGCCAAGCCCGGGACTTAATGAAACACTTCTCGGTGTAGGTGTGCTCCCGCTCCGACCTCCGGAAATCATGTGTTCCGGCATGATGGCAGCCCCGGCTGATGTACCCGCCACGTGAACCCCGTCTGCATTCAACTTGCGGATGACTTTTGCCACCGGAGTTCCCCCCAAAATTGTAGACAATCGTAATTGATTCCCACCTGAAATGAAAACACCTGTTGATTTCCTTAAGTTGGAGAGGTAGTCTTCTCTGCTGCAGTCACTTCTTTTTTTAATATCAATACTAAATACATCTGAAGCTCCCATTTCTGTAAACAGGCTGGTAAAAATTTCGCCGTTATCTTCTAACTTAGTCGCTGTTGGAATGACAGTAATAATAGCTCTGTCTCCACCGCACAGTTTTACAAACTTCTCAAGGATCGTAGGTTCTTTCCGTTTGCTAACAGCTCCTCCAATTGGGATTATATATCCCCTGTCAGCATCTGTATTTCCTCGTGATGGTGTCATTTGTTTCTTTCTACTTATTTAAGAATAATTACCAATAATAATGTACGATTTTTAACTGAACAAAAACGGTTCAAAAAAAGCCGAGGAAAATACAAAATAAATTCTCAGAAATAACGTTAGGATACCCTTTTACTGTTTAAGTATTATTGAAGTTACATCAGCCCTGTTCGCCCGGGTTTTTTTGTGAGTGGGGTGTTGG
>CAJXWT010000096.1 GCA_913062595.1 uncultured Fidelibacterota bacterium | reverse complement strand
AAAATCCGTTTTCCAGGCATCCTCACCGTGAGCTGCAGTATACCCTTCAGCAAGAGAAGGATTTACCGGTGCCATATCAGCGTAGCCGTCCATAAGATCTACAATAATAATTACTTCATTCGGACCGCCGGCTTCTTTGGTATATACATTATAGGAATCCTCAAAATTGGCCTTCTCGTTGGCTGTTTTTGCCTTACCAATAATTTCCATCATATCCCGAATTGCATTCGTTCGATAATAATAATAGGTTACGGCCAGTTTGGATGAACCACTACCGCTACCATAGCTCAATTTTTCACTGTATTTCATAAACATTGAACCATTTCCTTCATCATCGTTATCAACAAAATTGCTAAGAATCCTTTCCCAGTCCTTGTCGTGTTCTTTCGTTGTTATTCTGTCATCAAAATCCTTCCAGAAATGGCCAAAAGTGCCGACAAAATACTGGCCTGTCCGGGGACCGGTTTCCACTCGCCAGGCTGACTGGTTCCACTGCCCTAGACCATGCCATTTTCTTACGTGGGAGGCCACGGCTTTTTCATAAGCAGATTCCTTACCTTGGTGTACTTTCATGTAACCCCCGCGCATAATCGATGGACTATCCTGCGCCCACGCAAGGGCAACTAATATATATAACCAGGTGAAAATGAACCGTTTCATTATGATCCTCCTTTCTTGTATTTGCTTCAATCTAATAATATATATAGAAAATAAACAGGGTTGAAATGCAGTTCAATAACCGCTAATAGCGAAACGTAGCTCATTAATATCCAGAATATTCATTTCATTATCCTGATTATAATCCGCTAATTACCTAACTAATGTTACCCAGAAAATTGTGCCCACTAGGTGTCATCTTTGCAGCGGAATTCCTGGGGGAAATTCGCCGCTATGATCCGGGATATACCAGACATCCTTATCCAGGTCCACTCCGCCTCCCAGTTCTTCGATGACTACCCGATCGATAATATAGATACCCCGTTTCGCCATAAGCGGGAAGCTGTCCTCACCGTCGATTTCCGGTGTTCGATCGGGAAAATTCCGGCGCGTTCTGCTGATCCAATATGTTTCCGATAGGTCATCATGCTCAAATGCCCACTCCACATTCTTGCGGCCGAGCATGAAACCCAGTAATCCGCCCCAGGTTGCCGTTGGATTATCCGAGTCCCAACCGGTAAGTGATCCAATTCTGATCGTCCGCGGCAGGTCGCCTTCTCCATAGAACAAACTGACCAGACTGGCGGCAAAGTTGATACCAGCATCAAATGACTGGTTATAGATATAGCCGTCTCCCCCGCCGACCTGGTAGCGTTCATAGACTGCATCCCGGGTACTCTCCCAGTCATTCTTATCAGGATTGGCGTCATAGGCTGCCTTAATATAATCATACATTCCGGCAACCGGGGTCCCATCCGGAAGGCGTCTGCGGGCCTGTTCGGCTAGCCAAAACACTTTATCCTTCATACTCAACTTATTTTCCACATAAGAAGCAAGGGCGTACATAACCACATAAAATTCCGCGGCCCATTCGGCATTATCCCTAGCTGTTGTACGGATGGGCAGATGAGCCATGCGTAAGGCAATGTCCGGCCGGGCCGGGGCGAAAAGACCGAATATCTCTGTTGTCAACTGGGCGTCGATCATTTCATAATGGGAATTTTTATCCGGTGCACTGGTGGCCGGTGGTAACAGACCCTCTTGCATCAGGTAATACGCAGTCTCATTTGAGACCCATAGGAAATTCTCATTGTTGGGCGCATCCTCATTTGAATAGATATGATGGAGCCAGCCATCCCGGATCTGTTCCGGGGTCAATATACTTACATTGTGGACGTCCAGCAGGTGCTGGTACATATATTCGATATCCGTGTCATCGTCCGCGGACCAGGCCTCCCCAGCATGGACAAAATAATATTCAATGATATTATTTGATGAGGGTACAAAATTACCCCAGATATTGCGCTCATCAGGCCCGTCCCAGTTCTCATCCGTATAAAAGGGTGGCTCAATCTTGTCCATTTCCGTGATCAGTCCCGTCCAGTTGGCGATGCACTGGGTCAGCCAGAAACCCTGCAGTTGATCCATATATTTTGAGCGAGACAGGACCAGGTCGGTGGTATTGGGCGTGTAGGCGGGGTATTCTAATCCAGGGTCAGCCAGTTGATCCTGGGCCTGCATCAACCCTACAGTAAGCAATACCAGGCCGAGGCAGCGGCTACTAATTATAATATTGTGTGCCAACAGGTGCTGGTGATAAAAACACCACTTAATTTTCCTGCACGAAGCGCCGGATCTCCTGGGATATCTCCAGGGGTATCTCGTGTTCGATCCAGTGGCTGACCTCTTCATAGGTGATAATTTCCAGGTCCGGTACGTATTCATCCAGGCCATCCAGGTTCTGGGGCAGCAAGGCCGTATCGTCCAGACCCCAGAGCACCAGCGTGGGTACATCAATGGTCACCTGGGTAGCGGCTGAATCAAAGGAAGCAGCCCGATACCAGTTCAATCCGCCCCAGATGGCGTTTTCCTGGCCCCAGGCTTCCTTATATACCTCAAGCTCATTTGCGGTAAGGATACCGTCAAAAAACGAGGCCAGCATGGCAAAATCATTGGCCATCAACAAATTCTCCGTACCCGTTGCAGCGAACCAGCTCATATAAGACGAGGCCTCCTGCTGTTCACTATCCCCGGCCAACAGATTGCCAAAAACATTCGAGTGCGGGCCGTTGGCGCTGATCATCAACCGCACCTTTTCCCTAAAAGCATGGGCCGTTTCCCAGGCTACGGGACCACCCCAGTCATGGCCAACGATCACCACCGGTTCCGTACTGACTCGGTCGATCAGGGCCCCAATATCCGTCAACAGGCTGTCAATAACATAATCGGAAACAGCACCGGGCTTATCGGAAAGGTTGTAACCCCGCTGATCCGGGACGATGAGCCGAAAGTCCGCTGCCAGTTCATTCATGACCTTTTGCCAGCTATACCAGAATTCAGGAAACCCATGGAGCAGAATAATAGTCGGTCCGGCACCCTGGCAGGCCACATGCATGTTGATCGCCCCCACGTCAACCATGTGGAATTCTGGTTCGCTTGCGTTACAGTCACAGAGCCACTGCTCATCTTCATTAATAACGCTGTCCATATTAACATCGGCAAGTTCGGTATTGTTATCCTCCGCACATTCCGGCTCAGCTATGAGCGTTTTCTCTGTACTGGTGCAGGAAATAATCAGCAATATTACGGAGAAGAATATTGGCAGGAAGCACTTCATGGATATCAATTTTACACCCCGTCCGTCCTAAATGTCTAGACACATTATTACCTGTTTTGATACTATTGTTATAATATTTTATTATTATTTTCATAAGTTCATCCCATGGGTTTAAAACAGGAATTTAATTTCAGGGAATACCTGACTAAGAATATTGACGGCTATGACGGAAAATATGCCCAGTATATTCTAATGATCCCGGTCTTATACGATGTCCTCTGCAGCCTTCTTCGATTCACAAACTTACCACAGTCGCTGCGGGTTGATGTCTATTTGACATTGGGTTACTTATACTATCCTGACGATATATACCCCGAAGAAGAACTCGGTCCCCTTGGTTTTTTAGACGACCTGATGCTGATCCTGGTGGTCCTGCGGAAATGTGCCATACAGGAAGAGGTTGGGATCGAATTCATCGAAGAACATACTACAGGGCTGGATTATTCGGTCAATCAGCTGCTGACCAGCGATTTTGACAAGATCACCAAAGAAAATAAAAAATTATTTGATGAATTACTGGCCGTCACCGGAATGCGCTATTACTACCGCTGAACCAGTGTATAGCCATTAAGGCGTCCAGCGCAGTCTGAGCCTGCAGTTGGCATGCACTGCCCAGTAAGAATAATATGGCTGCGCTATTCTTCATGTTCAATGTTACGGAAAACAGATTGTACACTTCAATGTGCTTGATTTTTAAACAATAAAACCCTGTACAGGATGTCCCGCAGATCTTAGAACTGGTAGCTAATCATGCACATCAGAGAACCAGGGGTGGCTGCCAAAGTAGTTGCGTGGCACTGCTTTGCCACCCATGATAAAATATTCAAAACCACCGGTAACCGCTAAGAGATATTTTTCCAATAATGGTTTGAAGTAAATGAGATGGGGCACCCACCAAAAAAGTACAGGAATGTGGGAAATCGCGTGAGGACGAATGCTTATGGATAAGGTACTGTTGTTATCATCGACCGGTTCAATTCTCCAGGGCACAGAGGATTTTCGTCTCCCTTTTCTGCCGGTTTCCAGATCGTAACCCACCCCATCGGTCCATTGGATGAATTGGCGTTCAAACACCCAGCCGCTGAGATAATGGATCTCATCACGGGACTGGTCACCGGGCCAGGCAGTTACCGGGTTCTTTTTGCAGAATGGGTGGCACGTTTCCAGGTTCCCCTGGGCGGCTATTGCCTGCCATACTATGTCTGACGAAGCGGCAATAGGGCGCTGCACTGCCACCGGCCATCGAAATCGAGCATTCGTTAGTATATTAGAAATTGGTCTTATGTCAATTAATTACAGTGGTACATATACCTGATATTGAAGTCGCACCCTGCGGCAACCCGTACCAGGATCCGGTTCAGTCAGCCAATTTTGAATATTTTGTCTTTGCGGCGCACCTTATCCGTTACCTTGATACCAATGCTGTCGCCTTTCTTGGCGCTTTCCATAGCTTCATGTTCGATCTGCATGGATTTAACTTCTTCTTTTAAATCAGTGGTATGTCCCTTGATATGTATCGTATCACCAACATTCAATTTTCCTGCGGTAATTTCAATGGCAGCGACCGATATTTGGCCAAAATATTTGGATACATACCCAATTTCCTGGTCCTTCATAGCTTACTCCAAATTTGCGTAAGTTGAATGTACTCCCCTAGCGAGTTAAAGTCAATCGCAGAACTGACTACAAGACCTACTCGGCAGGTATTTTACCAACTTATAATATCCGGATAGCCAGATAGATCCAGCCTCCCAGCAACAACAGCACGCAGATATAAAAGGCGTAGGCCCTGTTGGGAACGTAATTCGAGGTGAGCCGGATGTAACTATGGATAAACTTGAAGACCACGAACAGCCAGGCGATCCAGAGATCCAGAGAACGAACGTCATCAATAATGTAAAGTATGATACATAAGAGATAGAATAGGATGGGCATCTCGAAAAAGTTCTTATAATGGTGTCGGGCCGCCAGCATATACTCGGGGGCCGAACCTTCGTACACTCGAAACCATCTATAGCGCACTTCCCGTTTCTTTATTGCCTTTTCGATCACGTAGCGCATATGGAAAACAACAAAAAAGTTTAGGAAAACAACGGGCATTATCGGATAGAGAATGAGGGTATTATCCATGAGGGGAATTTAACGACTAAACCAATAAACAAAAAACCTCGCTAAAGGGCGGGGCTCTTGTTTAAATCCTAACTCAACGCCATCCGCAGAAACTCAATATCTGATTCAAAGGATTCCGGGAGGAGCGGGCCAAAAGAGAACCGGAAAAATTGCCTGAGCGGAGAGTTGTCTTCTTGACGCGCCATATCGCAGTCAGTTCCTTTTAGAATCGCAGCACCGTATTTAAAGAGGCGACTGTTAAGTTCGGCGGCAGTTAATTCTCCCGGAAGGCGGCACCAGTGATAAAATCCACCGTCACCGGAAAAAAGGTCTAATCCGAGATCAGCAAATGCGTCGCCATAGCGCTGACGCTGACCAGCATAGAACTCTGGTATAGCTTTATGGGCAAGGTCAGTACGCTCTTGTTGCAGTAATTCCAGAGCATAGAGTTGGGATGGTCGGGAAACACCGCCCATGCCAAATGATGAAAAATTGCCAAGTATTTCAATGTAGCGGCGCGCAGCTACAACCCATCCAATCCGGATACCCGGTGCCTGCAGTCCCTTGGTTGCAGCACCCGAAATAAACAAATTGGAATTGTTGATATCATCCATATAGGCCAGTGCGCACGTCGGAGGATCATGAAACAGTTCATAGGCTTCATCCACCAACAGTCCAAACAAACCATAGGAAGCTTTCTCCACTATGCTTTTAAGTTCATCTTCACTCCTGGTGATTCCTGTAGGATTACAGGGATTACTCAGCATCACCATGGTGCGGACTGCATCATTCGTGTTCAGGTAATCATCAATTGATGGCGAAAAATGATTATCTGTATTGCTGTCCACCAAGGAGTATTTTCGCTGAAGCATGCGCAACATATCATAGTACGGAGTATACTCGGTGGATGCGATGCGAATATGGATATCCTTCTGCAGGAACATCAACAATGCCACCAATCCCGGACGCCCTCCGGCAAAGACCATTACATTTTCATAATCAATATCAGCTTCATAATAGTGATTATAATATCCGGCAATCGCTTCACGTAATTCTGGCAACCCCCAGGCCTTTGGATACTTGAGATCTCCAGCGTCCAGATGAACATTCGTTGGCATCTTTGGCCCACCGGGCAACTGGCATGTTAGCGGGAAGCCTTGGCTCCAAGGATGAGTCTCTGGTTCTCCCATGGGTGAACCAAAGGCGTCCTGGAAGGCATAAAGAGTCTCGTAAATACCCATAGGCGGGACATAACGAAGGAAACTTTCTGTATCTTTACTCATTGTTGGAACCAGATCACTTTTAACCGCAGGTT
>CAJXWT010000095.1 GCA_913062595.1 uncultured Fidelibacterota bacterium | reverse complement strand
CAGACCGTTGCTCAAACAGAGGCCGACGAAATGGAAGAGTCCAGCGAGGGGATCATCGTTACCGCGGCGCGTACCCAGCTACCGGCAAGGGCTCTTCCGCTTACTGTGGACGTGATCGACAGTGAATCTCTCCAGCGCCAGGTGCAGATTTCCGGCTCGACCGTGGATGCAGTCTCCGCGCTCTTGCCCTCCTTCTCGCCTACCCGCGAAAAACTGAGCGGGGCGGGCGAAAGCCTGCGTGGCCGTTCGCCGCTTTACGCCATCAACGGCATCCCCCAATCGACACCGGTGCGAGACGGTTCGCGTGATGGATATACGATTGACCCGTTTTTCATCGACCGGGTGGAAGTGATCACCAACCCTTCCGCGAAATATGATCCTGACGGCATGGGCGGCATCATCAACATTATTTTAAAACGCGGACAATTTGAAGGTATGAACGGCAATACCTCCATTACAGCAGGACAATTTGATCAATTCAATGCCTCCGGAATGCTCAACTTCCGCCGGGAAAAATTTAATGTATTTTCCAACGCGAGTTATCGGAAAGGTTATCGCCAGGGTGATGGGTTCCGTACATTTATTATGGATTATGGAACCGCTGCTGATACATCTAAACAGAATACATCAAGGATAAGAATGCCAGTGTCTAAGACCCTGAAGCTGGGTGGGGACTACTATGTGACGGAAAAACAAACGCTCTCACTTAGCACAACATTTAGTGACCATGATAACACGTCTGAAGAGATCATACATTACATCTATCCCCTTGATTATAAAGTGCTACAAGATGAAGTAGAATTTGGTTCAACCAAAGCGTTGGATCTGACATACTTCAGAGATTATGAGGATCCCCAGCAAAAGCTGGAACTGGACATTTCTTATTCTTATAGTAATGACCGGGAAGAACAAACACAACGTTATAATGAGCAGGATCCAATCAACGCTGATGAATGGCGAACCAATATGATCATAAAAGGGGATTATACGCATCCGTTCAGCAAGAGCACGTTGCTGGAAACAGGGTTCAAAGGCACAATAAAAGATTTCAACTCGGATCTTCAATATTTAGTTGTGCCCTATGATTTCATTTACGGTGAAGATGTTTATGCCTTTTACGCAACCCTGGCTTATGATTTCAGTGCCATCTGGGGTCTTAAGCTGGGCCTGCGTGCTGAACAGGTTGAAACCAGCATCCGCATGAATGCCGACGGCGAACAGGACACAACCAATGTTTTCACCGCGCTGATCGATAGCGCCCTTAGTAAGGCACCATTTTCAAATCATTATTTTAAAATATATCCAAGTATGTTTTGGATGTACACAATTTCGGAAAAGGACCAGCTCCAGTTCGGCTATAGTAAACGGGTGAACCGCCCGCGCCGCTGGTCCATGACCCCTTTTCCCCGGGACTTTTTTGATCCCAGCCATATTCGCACCGGTAATCCCTATGTGAAACCGGAATTCAGTGATGTGATGGAATTAAACTTTTCTCACTTTGACCGCAGGCTGACCTTGAATACGGGAGTATATTACAAAAAAGTAAAAGATATAATGCGCTGGTGGGATAGTGATTTCATAGCGGTAGGTGATACAACCTACGAGGTGATTTCTTCAGATAATGCAGGTTTCGGTGAATCAAATGGCATTGAATTCATGGTCAATTACCGGCCATTACCTTTGATCAATCTAATGGTGTCTGTGACCACCTGGAATTCACGCACCTACGGTTCTGGCGAAGCGGATCTCAATGGGACATCCAGTGGATATTATGCCCGTGGTATGTCAACGATCACTTTACCGCGCATCGCCAGGATTGAGCTTTCTTCCAGGTATCGTGGCCCAATGAAATTTTCTGATGGAGATATAAAAGGAAGTTTCACCATGGACCTTGCCATACAAAAAGGATTTCTGGACAATCGTTTGAATTTGACCTTCAAGGTCAGCGATGTGTTTGACAGCGGCAAATTCAGGATCAATACTGAACAGACAGTGGACCTGGGTAGCTCAAGCTATACACAGATTATGGAAGCTGAGCGGCGCCGTTCCCCGCGAACCATGTATCTGACCTTAAGCTACAATTTTGGAAAGATGGAGGAGAAGAAACGATGGGGCCGGGGCAGAGAAGGTGACCATGGCGGCGGCGGTATGATGGAAATGGATTATTGAACGCTGAATTTTGATCCTACCGGCGGGCGATAGGCCTGGAAAGGGATCATCAATAGATTTTTAATACTGGAGTGTTCTTCAGGTTTCATATGGGTGTCGATACCATATACAAGATCATCCATTTTTTTCACACTAGTAGCAGTTCTGAATACGTGATCCCAGATGGAAAAGATATTGCCATAATTACTGTCCGTATGAGGTTGGATATAATGATGATGGATCTTATGGAAATGAGGAGTAACGAAAATATATGAGAACGCCTTATCCACCGCTAAAGGCATTTTGATATTGGCATGAGAAAAATGGGCAAAAAATACCGAGATGGTCTGATACAGCATGACCAGTCCAAAGGAAGCACCTGTAACAAAAACGGCCAAAGTAGTAAAAAGTAATCGGAAAATATTTTCTCCCGGGTGGTGACGCAAGCCGCTGGTCACATCCACATTAGGATCTGTGTGATGGATCAGATGAAACTTCCACAGCCATTTGACATTGTGCTGGATCCAGTGGATCAGCCAGGCGCCAATTAGATCCATAAAGATCAGACCGCCAAGTACATAGAGCCAGAGAGGTAATTCGGTTAGATTTAATAAACCGGTACCATGCGATTCATTATAGTTAACCGCAGCGAGGATCAGATAAGCTCCAAAAAGATTAACAATAAGCGTAATGATCGTAAAAGTGATATTGATGAAAGCATGTTTGATTTTACTGTATTCCATCCTGAACAAAGGAACACCCGATTCGATAAAAAGAAAAAATGTTAGTCCCGAAATTAGAAAAATACCTCGGGCTTCATCTGAAATGTTCGTGAAGTATTGGATCAGTTCCTGCATAAATATGCTCTTAATTTAACTAGTGAGAATACTATCTGTTCTTAAATTTTGCAAATAAAAAGCCATTCGAAATGCAGGATGTTTTTGTTTGTATATTAAATTATGAAAAATTGGTTTAAAAATAATTCAGAATCATTGAACTGGAAATTGATCGGCTGGCTGGGTGCCGGTCTGGTTATTTTTGGATATTACCTCAATGCTAATGAATTCATATTATCCTGGCTTGTCTGGATGGTAGGAAACGCTATGGTAGGCATCTATTCTATATATAAAAAAGCCTATTCTACTGCAGCAATGTCGTTTATTATTATGATCATGAATATTTATGGTTACATACGCTGGCTTTCATGAAACCGATCGTTTCAGAGAAAGACTTCCCCACAGCAGATAAGTTTGTTTATCTCAATGCTGCCAATGTGGCACTGATGTATAGCGGCGCCGAACAGGTTATTAAAGAGTGGGTTGCAGATGTTGCCCAAAATGGCAGTAATAATTTTGATGAAGATGCCGAAGAAAATGTCTTCAATGATTTGCACCGGGCAGCTGCGCACTTGATTAACGCTACAGTGGATGATATTGCTGCTGGATCAAGCGCCACAGAGCTGCTTTGTTCACTGGCCTGGGCCGTATCGCCAGGTAAGGACCAAAATGTTGTCAGCACGGAAATAGTTTTCCCCAGTACGGTGTATCCTTGGCACCGCGTGGCCAACTCCACGGGGTGCGAGATCAGGCTGGCTAAAGAAAAAAATAATTTCATGCACCCAGATGATATCATTGACTTGATTGATCAGCATACAGCAGTTGTCTGTATTTCACACGTGGAATACGGTAATGGCCAAACCTTTGATCTACAGCTGTTAGCAGAGGCGGCTCAGGAGCATGATGCACTATTGGTTGTGGATGCTACCCAGTCTGCGGGTGCCATACCTATTGACGTCCAGGCATGTCCTGTGGATGCGTTAATCAGCGGAGCCTATAAATGGCTGTGTGGGCCATTTGGTGCAGCATTCATGTATGTTGCGCCCCATCTTGCGGAAAAACTGGAACCAGGACTGGTTGGCTTTCGCAGTCATAAGAATATGTGGGATTTGGATGCCAGCCGGATCGACTATCCGCAAGCGGCCAAAAAATTTGAATTCAGTACCATGGCCTTCGGCTGTGCAGTAGGGCTGACCAGAGCGATCGATTTCCTTAATGAGGTTGGGGTTGAGAACATTTTTCAATACAATCGCCAGTTGGCGGATATATTGATCACGGGCCTGCGTTCCCGTGACGCGGTGATCACATCACCTTTGGATGATGAGGACCGGTCATCCATCGTAACAGCCTATTTTGAAAACATTGACTCAAAGGAAATCATTAAAGGCCTCAAGGCAGCCCAGGTTTTTGTTTCCAGCCGAGCCGGTGCAATACGATTTTCACCTCATCTTTATAATACCGCTGAAGATATGGACAGCGCCCTTGCTGAAATCGATAACAGTATTGCGAGCTTATAAAACCCCAAACCAAAGTAATAGGATTTAAGCAAGAGCCCCACCCAGCGGGATTTTTTGTTTATGGACATTTAGGACTGGCGGGGTGTAAAATAGCTTAGGATAAAGTTATTCCTATCACTATTAATCTTCACTGGCTTAGTGTTTGTGTAGGACATTACATTTGAATTGAAGGGTGGTAAAAAATAACGTGCTAAGTTTTGAAAGGATAATAATATGAATAAAAGAAAAACTGGTTTTATTTTAATCCTACTATTCACCATGGCGCTGGGGTTATTATATCCACAAAATCAGGCAAACAAACAGAAAACTAAAGATTCGCAAATTGAAGGTGAAGTAGTCGACCTTACCTGTTACACTTCACGCGGATTAAGCGGTGCAAGGCACAGGTCTTGTGCTTCACGCTGCCTCACTAGGGGTGCGCCTGCTGGACTTGTAGACCAGGATGGGAATATATTTGTGATTATTGCACCCAGCCCAGGTTACGCGTCCTACGCTGCACAAACCATTCGATTGAGCGGCAATGTGGAAGATGGCAGAATCAGTCCTAAGAAAATGGAAGCAATGACCGGGAAAAACTGGGCAGAAGTGGCTTTACAAGGAGGTTCTCCCAAACCTGAATAACCATTTGTTGGTTTAATTGCCAATCATGAATTAAGTAACTTTCTCCATTGTTTTAATTAGTGGATAATTATGGTAGACAGTTATACTGATATCCAGTTAATAAAGATGGATTCCAAGGAAAATAAAAGTGGATGAAATTCTTAAAGATGTTTATACCTGGTCTGTGTATTCGGAGGAAAAGAAACTTAATTTTAATGGACATTTTATTGCTTCGCAGCATCCTTTGTTTGGAAATGTAGTTATTGATCCACCGCAGGCCAGCGACTCAGATTTGGAGCAAATGGAATCTCTGGGGTTTGTCCAACATATTATTATTACAAACCGGGATCATATCCGCTGGAGTGAAGAATTTCAAAAGAAATTCCGTGCCGAGATTCAGATAAATACTAATGACATCCCACGTAATACTATGGTTAGTGATTGTAATTTTAATCATGGTGATATGATTGCCGGATTTTTACAAGCTGTGGTTATTCCTGATAATAAGTCGCCTGGTGAAACCGCCCTTTTTTGGGCAGATCGGAAAATCCTATTTCTTGGTGATGCCCTAATCGGTAAACCACCAGGTACAGTTACACTTTTGCCGGAAGAAAAGTATGATGATATACTAAAGGCTAAAGCAGGAATAAGAATTTTACAGAATTTAGATTTCAAGCACCTACTATTAGGAGATGGCGATTCAATACTCCGCAAAGGGAAAGAAGTAGTTTCGCAATATTTTAATTAAAAATATCAAATTGCTGAAAGGAAAAAGCTGGCATTATAAACATAAGACAATATTTCGATCGTGAAACATCTACGTATACCTATTTACTTTTTGATGCAGTAAAAAAGCAAGCTGTTATAATTGACCCCGTCCTAGAACAGATGGATAGAGATTTGGATGCCATAGAAAAACTGGACTTGAACCTTTTGGGTATATTAGAGACCCACGTTCACGCCGATCATATAACAGCAGCCTACAAAATACGCAAGAAAACTGGTGTTCTGATATATTATGGGTCTGAGTCTGGTGTTGATGGTGCTGATGTTCTATTAAAAGATGGAGATGTTATTCAAGTTGGACAATTTGATATTAAAACTATTCATACTCCTGGTCATACTTCAGGTTGTGTATGTTATTATACATGTGGAATGTTATTTACCGGGGATACTTTATTTATAGGTGGGACTGGCAGAACTGATTTCCAAGGGGGATCTGCTGGTCTATTGTATGACAATGTAGTAAAGAAATTGTTCTGCTATCCGGATAATACAATTGTATATCCGGCCCATGATTATTCCGGGAAGGCACTATCTACAATTGGTGAGGAAAAGAAGTGGAATCCAAATGTTGGAGTAAAAATTACTAAAAGTGAATTTATTGAAAATGAAAAAAATAAAAGCAGGTCATACCCTAAAAAAATTGATATCGCAGTACCCGCCAACATGAAATGTGGACAAACTTCAACATTCTAGGCAAAAATTTAGATGAATCATTTATTAAATTGTATGTAATAAGAGGTTCACTTTATTATGAATAATGAAATGCAAAGTTATAAGTGTATTGATGTAAGTGAGGCGAAAGAATTAATAAAAAACAATAAGGTCACTATTGCCGATATTAGGGATACTGGTTCTTATCAAGAAGGAAATATACCGGACTCAATCAATCTGACCGATCAAAATATTGAAGAATTTATGAAGACTGCTGATCGTAGCGCACCTTTACTAGTTTATTGTTATCTGGGTAATAACAGTGTGGGCGCAGCAGAATATTTTGCCAATAATGGTTTTACGTCAGTTTTCAGCCTTGATGGCGGTTATGTTGGATATACTCAGCATGATTCAAAATAGAAAATATATAGTTTATAATGTATGATCACGAGGAACGTTCACAACTGGTCAATGATGGAAAGTA
>CAJXWT010000094.1 GCA_913062595.1 uncultured Fidelibacterota bacterium | reverse complement strand
GAAGGTATAGGTAATACGAATGCCCGCTTTCCAACCGGAATTATATGCCGTTTGTCCAAATTCCAGCCCGTCATTTTTACTACCTAAGGTCTCACTTTCGTTCATATCAAAATTAAATTGAAAATTAACGGTATTTTGAATATTATAATCCTCCATAAATGGCAGTGGAATAGTTATACCGCCTCTATGGCTGTAGTTAGCGCTCGATGTATAACTTTTATCACGATGAACAGTAATACCAGTCGGTACCCTGTCCAGTGATTTCGATAAATTATGGCGAAAATTCATCGATATACCTTTTTGTAAATTTGCAGTTAACCCAACCAGCGGTGAAAAATTAGTGTTAATTCTGGATGTGCGTTCGGACCCTTCAAAATCAGTGATGAAATTCCCTAAATTAAATAATGGCATACTAGGACCAAGAAAATTCTCGAATTGCCAGGCCCGTGTTTCTTTACCACTAAATCCGTGTTCCAATGAAAGAGAACGTAGATACTTATTCAATATTGGCAGTTTTTCCAAACCAGACCAACGAATACTCCAACCTGGTAAGGGTAATCCATTTTCTAATTTTTCTCCATAAGCAAAATAATCACGTGACATGTTTCTTTGCTCGGTTCCCGAGCCACTTCTTGTTGTAGAAACATTTTGCGCATAATTAAAACTGGTGCTAATACTTTTTGTAAGATTTAAACCAGAACGGAGTGAAAAATCGCGTTTGTGATCCCACGCACCTATATCAGATCCAATTTTTTCTGAGTGATCTAGACCATGATCAGGTTGCCATCCAAAACGGTAACCCAATGGAACATCACCAATTACACCACGCCCCGTCCTGTTAAGATTTTCCGTATAACTAAAATTAATCGGGTTGACCCTCCTGATCAATCCATGTACAAAATTTAGAGCAGGTACATCTTTTTGTTTTTTCTCCGGCGGTTTTTCCTCTTCGGATTTTGACCGTCGTCGTCGTGATCTACCTGTGGGCGCTGAAGCCTTTGATGGCGGTTTATAAATTACTTCAAACATATTAACTAAATTCAAAGAAATGCTTGATGAAAATCGCAACTGTGTTCCAATATTGGCACCGCCCAGCGTGCTTTCTCTATCCTGGTTCCAACTGTGTGCTGAAGAATAATTAATGTTTGGTTTTAGCCAGGTAAAAATTACTGGATTAAATGATGTAGTTAAATTCTCTGTAATATTTTCGACAACGCCTGGGTCCAAATCTCTCATCGCCATCCATGCGTAACCACGATAATCCTGAAGATCACTTTTGACGGCTCGAGTGTATTTCGTTTTTAAGGCATCCGTTAGCGTATAATTCATAGACAAATTTCTATTTAATCCAAAATTATAGGAGTCAGGTGATCGGCCGCCAACACGCTTTGTCCTTTCGCTCAAGCTTTCACTGAAATTCACAGATGCATTCAGGTTTGAAGGTGTATAATAAAAATGTATCTCACTCAGTTTTGGTCCGATCCAAGGTATAGGTTTTGTCCATTTTAAAGGACTAATGTAATTATCACGGCCAAACGGAAGTGCATAACTCAACTTACCTGAGTATTTCTCATTTAATACTTCTTTATTAATTTCATTTGACGAAAACGATTTACTAGCACTAAAACTTGGCTTCAGCTTATCCAAAGTATATTTAATAATTTTATTATCCGATTTACTCGACTTTGCTAATGATGTACTAAAATTCATACCCGTAGATTTAGTTAGAATCGAATCGGGAGCGTTGCCTTCACTTACAAGAATATCGGAGCCCGGAAAATATTTTGGAGTATTCGTGGCACTATTCATCAATAGATTTACCGGTATGCTTATTCCCCATGATTTAGGCAATAGTTTATGTACTTGCACATTTGTATTTAGAGAAAAGTTTTCCCCGGATTGGTTGGTACCAAGACGCTGCTGCAGTACATGAAAATCTGCATCTTTTCGACTGTATGTAAACGATGTGTTTGCTATATCGGCTAAACTAAATTTTGATGTAAGACGCATAGCAACACCACGATCTTTTTTTACACCACTTAAACGAAGTTCATCGAGCCAAACCTCACCACTTATCCATTCTTCAGATATATTTCTCACTCCAACCATAAAAAACTGGATCCTTGATAACGCGGGTTTACCTTTTATATTGATTCGCTTACCAGTAGAAATACCATTCTCATCCCTAAATGTATAAGATTTTATATTTGCTGAATCTGAAAAAGTATCTTTAACATTTAATTTTTTTACGTTCGTTGAATCTTGCAGTTTGAGCTGGGTCAACCAGTTCAGATCCAGATTGATCGTATTCCTTTTTTCGGACTCATCCCAACCATTATATACTGGTTGAACCAGTTCGTAATAATCTTCCCCCAGTCCAAAACGCATGAAAAATTCCACCTTGGTTTCAGTGCTTCCGATCCAAGGGCTATTGCCATATACATACATTTTCATCTTATCATACGTAAGATAACTTTTGGCCCTGGCACCGGATACGTTAACCAATGTTTTTAAAGCAGCACCTTTGTGGTGGGGATAAAGATTATCGAATTTTAAAACCAGCGATTGTTCTTTTGATCGTATTTCATTGATGCGATCGTACTCACCCTTTACACCCTGTGGCGGATCATAATTCGCATTATCCTCTGTGTTTATTACTGAGATAGCAAATACACTATCGGAACCGGTCTTACTGTATGAATCTGATGAATCAGGTGCTACACCCAATTCCTGCCATTCATTACCTACTAATTCTATTTTTGCGATCTGAACCCAAGCCTGTGTAGTGTCTGAAAGCCTTAACCTGCAAAATTTAATCTCGTTCCATTCTTGATTGCCTGTACTGTCAATTATTTCAAAATGGCTTAGCGGGATCCGAAATAACCTCCAGCCAGTTGGTTGACCATTCTTGATAGTCTCACCAGAAAAATAGGTCGTATCATCTAACGTAAACGTTTTGGTGAAGTAATCATTAGTTTTATCCAAGAATCCAGTTCGATCCAAATCTTCTGTATCAGGATATCTTCCAGCATCAAGTGCATTACCTTCAGTCCCGTTGATTCGCTTATAATCATTACTACCTTCATCATAGTTCCAATTATCACTATTTGGATCATTTGGATCTATGTCATCAGCGACATTGATCAAAATAGTGCTACCTGCTGCAAGAAGTTCGTTATATGTTTCACCAAATTGTAAACATCCACCCCAGCCATCTTCCGACTCATCCGCACAACCATCTAACCCAATATCCTCTGCATCATCCAATAGTCCATCACCAATCATACCAGCTACCGGAATATCCTCTGTATTTAGCGAACCATCACCATTCCAATCTTCACTAATTTTACCAAGATCAATACTTAACTCGGATTTTGATCCACTCTTGCTGCGAATCCAAATTTCAAAAAATTTAGTTTGTGTTTGGTCGTAATCCCCAGAATACAATGTTGTGATAATTCCTGCCCAAAGAGAATCTTTTGGCAGCTGGGTTTGGTTGATGAGTGGTTCATAATTCATAACTAGGATATCGGTTGTTTCATTTTGAGCACGAATAGATGTCTCTTGATTTGGCCATATATCTTTTGTTCGCCATTGAACGTACGGATTATACCAATACATTCTCGCTCGGTTACGATGACCTAGTGTTTTGTTCGAATGATAAATAAGTGGTGGTGATGACGATTTCCAGAACCGGCGCTGAATTGGAAAAGAAGTAGTACGTTTTGCTCCTTCAAAATCATCAATATACGCTACGCCGTTTGGATCCCCAGTTTCAGGATTATTTATGGAATTTGGATTTGGCATGACCTGCGCGATTTCACCTTCAATTGAAAATGATGATGCTTTTTCAGTATTAATGATAGGTAATCGATCGATCAATCTGGTTAATCCCTCTAAAGGTTGTTCATAACGTCCATTTACACCCCATATGAAATTACGAGTCGGTTCATAACCAACTTCAATTTTCTCATTGATCACTGACTGATTGAAATATAAAGCTGTAGCACCAATAAATGATCGATTCCCAAAATCCATTTGAGCCCGCGTACCAATAATTGTCTTTTTATCAAATGATACTATTTCATGCTTATCAAACAGTATTTTTAATTGTGCATTCGGATTTAAATCTTCATTCATAACAAGCGTACCTGAGAAATAATCTATCTGATAATCAACGCCGCGTTTTAGCTCTAACCCATCAACATATACCTGCTCGCTACCTTCCACAATCATAAAGCCCAGACTGATATTAGCACTTTGGTTCGTGTACTCGATCTTCAGTTCAAAACGACTGTCATTATTAATCTCTGTTTGCGTTGTCGTAGTATACATTTTACCCTGTCCCAAAACAATCTGTAGCTCAGAGTTTTTATTTCCACCCGCCAGTGAATCATAAGCAAATGGATGATATGTAGGGAACATCAATTCACCACTCACCATATTGATTATACTACTATTTTCCATGTCAATTAATTCATCTGATTGACGAACGCCCGCTTCGTTTAAACTATCCAATCCAAACTGTGTGATATATGGTGTACCACCAAGATCATATTCAGATGGGGGGTTCTGACGCTGATTAACAATACGCACGGCAAAACCTTCCTTATTAATGTTGGATGCGCCCATATAGTAGACATTCTTAAACATGAGATCCCATGTTGAATGACTAGGAGTTATTGAAATGGGCTTGATCATTTTCAGTATCAAACTCGATGTGGAATCGGTTGCAATAATTCCGCTGCCCACAGTTAATAGGGTATCTCCGGTTTGTCTATTCGCTAATACAAATGTACAGCCAAAAGCTTCATTAGTTGATCTATTTCGTAAGCGAATAAACCCCAGATCATTACTGATGGAGTAATCCTGACCCGGTTCCAGTCTTTTGTAGTTACCCTCTTGACTTTCTGAATTTTCTTTATCGTTTAAATCTGCGTAGGCAATACCTGGGTCCGTACTAGCGTCATTGGCTGATTCCAGTTTATAGAGATCAAAATCTCTAATGATTACATTGCCAACAAGGTGCGTGCCTTCGTATAAGGGATAAAATGGCGGTATACCGATATAGGTCCCATTGAAGGTGGTATCTATACCATTTCGAAACCACTTATGAATATAAAAATATTGGTTCTTTATGTAGTTACTGTCCTTGATTTTTACAACGGCCGATTCATTGCTGCCCTTGTATTGCTGTTGTTCCTTTTTCGTTTTCTCAATGGATGCAATTGTGGTCACGTCCACAGGCCCAAGTTTCGATATAGCTTTCAGACCAAAGAGGCCTTTATTTTGGCCGGAAAAAGTAACATACTGGGTCGCCGGCAATGATAAAGAAATATTCCCAGCCTCTACTTTTTGAACAATATCATCTTCTTCACCTTCATATGATATACGGATATTATTTTCCCAATCAAAGTCTCGTTCTGAATCTCTATCCATTTTAACTGTTATACGATCACCAATTTTTCCTTCAATATTAACTGCCTGTTTCTGGTCAAATTCTAGGTGCGTATTTTGCGTTTCCCGTATACTGGAACGGACAAGTTCCTGATCCTGAAATACCATTTTTCCATTGATATTGATATTGCCATTAACGCGGAGTGACACCCGGCCAAAGTCACCCATATCCATACCTACCATTTCTAGATACCGTCCGCCGCGACGTTCTGTGTAGCGTTGATCACCTTGATCCGATTTTTTAAATGAATCAATGAAATTCAACACCCGGTTCACTTGGACCATATGATTGAAATACCACTCTACCGTGCTGGTGAAAGGGATTCGTAAAACCTCATCATCTATGTATTCAGTAAATGATATGTAGCGCCAACTACTGTCTATGGCTACATCAAGAATTCGCTCACCATAGGTCACATCTAATAGATACAGTGGTTGGTCTAGCGTATCTTTCATGAGACTAAGTGGTACTGGTATTTCCGGGAATGCAGTTACTACATATGCAGATCGCAGATGGTAACTGGGGGGCAAGGTTAAGGTAGAGTTATCCTGCTGGCCGTATAGAGAGAAAACAGTACCTACGGTCAGGAAAAACGCAATAAGGACGTGCCACCCTTTTTTCAAAGGGATTCTCCTGTGTTGTTATTTGTGTCGGTTGGTTCCCCGAGGAACCATCATTCCGATAGCGGTAGGTCTATAGAGGATTCTCCTATTTTTTGTTCATTTACCTAGTTTAGCACATTTACGAGTATTTTACGAAGTTTTTGTAATGCGATCCCACGGTGACTGATTTTATTCTTTTCCTCGGTAGAAAGTTCCGCAAATGTTTTCTCTAGCTGAGGAATATAAAAAACAGGGTCATACCCAAATCCGGCATTTCCACGAGGAAATTCAGTGATTCTTCCATCTATATGGCCTTCAGTCCACAATTCTTGATCACCATCAACAAATGATATTACTGTACGAAATCTGGCCGAACGTTTCTCCTCAGGGACATCCTCAATTAAGGATAAAAGTTTATTCAAATTATCCTCATAGGTTGCATTTAAACCAGCAAATCGAGCAGAGTATATTCCTGGTCCGCCATCAAGTGCGTCGACTTCTAATCCGGTATCATCGGCTATTGCCGGATGTCCAGTTTTGGCAAAAACTGTACGTGCTTTCAACAGACTATTTTCCAGTAATGTAGTACCTGTTTCTTCAATCTCTCCAACATTAGAATACTCTGATAAAGTTTGGATTTCCACATCCAGTCCTCGCAGAGAATCCTGCAATTCTTTTTCCTTATCCCGATTATGTGTCGCTAGAACTATTTTCATAAGTTTATCTCGATTAAAAACGGCCGAAAGTAGGCAATTACAAAAAAACCTGAAAGCCTAATAAAACAGTGGGTTAATCAGTTGCAAAAGGAGCATCCTGCTACTAATTTTCACGGCATTTTTGGCGGCTCGGTAGCTCAGACGGTAGAGCAGAGGACTGAAAATCCTTGTGTCGGCAGTTCGATTCTGTCCCGAGCCACAACAATAACAACACTTACAGAGATTTTACACTTCTTTGTTAGTGTTTTTTTGTTACTACAATATACTACACCTTCTCTCACAGTCATATCCTCGTTAAACCAATTACTACAATTAATACTACAATAAAGGGTGGGGAATATACAATGAACATAGGGATTACAAGAGTTAGTTCAGTCGGTCAGAAGGACAATACTTCACTATCTAATCAAATGAAGATGATTAAGGATTATTGTTCTGTTTATTCAATTCAATTAGATGAATTGATTGAGGAAATATATACTGGTACTACTATGGATAGAGATGGTTTGAATAGAGTTAAATCTTTAGTAGATGAAGGGAAATTGGAATCTGTGATTGTAATGAAACTGGACCGGTTAATGAGATCATTCACAGAGGGTGTGGTTTTCATAAAGTTCTTATTAGATAACGAAGTGAAGATTATATCAGTTCAGGAACAGATAGATACATCTTCGGTG
>CAJXWT010000093.1 GCA_913062595.1 uncultured Fidelibacterota bacterium | reverse complement strand
TCGGTATGGACGCCAATGTTCTGTTTCATATTCAGCAAGACCTTCCACTACCCAACCGGGGATTTGAGACAGGAAAATTGACCATGGTTCCGGCAGCCAGGTTTTAACTCTGTGAAAAAAGACAATATGCTGCAGTTCATGAGCTAAAACTTGGTAAAGCCATTTTTCATCCTCCAGCCAGATTGCAGCATCGTTCTGGTCTACCCATATAAATGTATTATACGTCCACTGGGCAAAGCCATTCATAATCTCATCTTCTGTAGTGAAAATGATATCAATTGTGGGGATATCTTCTAGATCCATCTGTTTTAATAAAATTGGTCGGACCTGTTCAGCAATGGAGGCGCCTTCTTTAGCAATTTTTTCTATACCCTGGTGATAATGAACACGGTAGTGTTCTGTTTCAATGGTACTCCAGTCTAATTCCCCGTGGGTGCGACCGGTCCAATACCACGTTTGGCTAAAGCCCTCAGTAAGTAGTAATAAAAATATAACAGTTTTAATTATCATTATTTCCCATTAATAGATATGTTTATCGCGGCACCAAGGTTTTCATCATCTGTAGCAAAAACCATTTTATTCCCAGCAATAGTAAGTGCTTCAACTTTATTTCGTTGAAAAACAAATTGTTTTGGAAATGAATCAGCAATTAAAAATTTCATTTTATTATTTTGTTTTTGAAACTTACCAATTTTATATATCCCAGATTTGTATGGCCCATTATCCCCAGGATCAGATGTTGCTGCGGCCCACAATATACCATCACTATCTAAGTCCATATCTGACATATTTCTTTTGTCCAAGATTGGCCACGGAACATTAACAAATATACTGTCCTCTTTCTGAATAGTAACTACTTCGGCAAATAGGTCAATAGTACCCCAAAATAATATGGACGGTTCTTTAACCGAACCACGGTGTGCCCAAGCAATATACCAACTATCACCAGCAAACCATAATACAAGACTTTCTAAATTTAAAGGGGGCCCACTTCCAGGAATTCTAAACTCCTTAATCAAATTTAATCTATTCGTTATAAGATCAAGTTCTAGCCAATAACAAAATCCCCAACTGCCCATGGCTATATATTGATTTTGCATACCAGAAATATTTGTTAATGCTTCCAAATCTATTGGCAGGTCTTTCACAGGCCAACCAAGCCCGCTATAAAGAGAATTAGCTGATAGATTAACTAAACCAGCTCTAAGTTGACCTTTCATTTTATTATCATGCACAACAAGGTAGGTATCTTCGTTCGTTGTAGTAGCTATTCCACTGATTGATAATTCCCTTTTAGAGCTTATAAACACCCAGCGTTCATCAATTGGTAATTGGTTTGATTGACATCCAACTATAATGAACAGTATTAATACCTTTATTTGAGAAAAATTTAACTTATTCATGATATTTTAATGGCTAGTTAGAAATCTAACTCCATATATTTCTTTTTCTAATACTTGAAAACTGTTTTATATATACAATTATTACCATTCAAAGGGCCCCTCAACTAATCGCCATAAATACCAGGAAGCAAGAGTACGATATGGTCTCCATGCTTCAGCTATTTCCATCATTTTTTTAGTGCTAGGAAGTACGTCAAACTGGAAAAATAATTGAAACCCTTTTTGAATGCCAAGGTCCGTTACGGGAAATACATCTGGCCTGTTCAATGTGAACATGAGGAACATTTTTGCTGTCCAAGGGCCAACGCCTTTTATTGTCGTTAAGCATTCAATAACTTCATTATCACCTATAGTGTCAATATCCTTTGGGATCGCTCCAGTGTAAAATGCATTAGCAATATTATGTATATAGGAAGCTTTCTGATTTGATAAACCAGCAGATCGCAATTCTTCATGTGATCTTTCCTTGACCATGATTGGAGTGAAATGTTTATTTTCGGGAAACAGGTTTTTGAATCGCTTGTAAATCGTTGCAGCTGCTTTACCACTTAACTGTTGATATACAATAGCGCGAACCAATGCTTCAAAATAATTCGAATCCTTTTTGAATTCAGGTTTTTCAAACTCAACGATAAGGCGACCCATTTTCTCATCCACTTTTTTCAGGTGTTTCAATCCTTTATCAATATTCATCTGCCACACACATAAATCTGTAACTGGCTTTCAGGGCCTAATGGTGTTTTATCATAATCTCCGTACTTTTCCTTGATAACAAACCCTGCCTCAGTCAATAATCTGTCCATTGTATCCGGAAAAATCATGTGCATATCAAATCGGTATTCATCCATTTCATTTTCCCCGGAAGTATTAAAATACCAGTGAATATGGTTTATTTGTGTATCGGAATCATAATGGTTGGTTTCATTAACAATACAATGTTCACCAGAGGGCCAATCAAATTCCATTACATAATATTTCTGTTTGGCTCGATAAAGAAAAATAGGGTGGGGCACAAATGCATCTATCAGAAATAGTCCATCATCTGGCAAATGACTATAAACACAAGAAAAAAACGATGCTACATCTTCATTATTCAATAAATGAAATATGGAATTGAAGCCAATAAAAATGAATTGAAATTGCTGATCAAGGTCAACGTTTCGCATATCGCCTTCCAATACTTGAGCTAAATCCCTGAATTTTACCAGCTTTTTACGTGCAAATTTGACGAAAGCAGAACTTAATTCAATTCCTGTATAATTAATTCCTTGTTCAATAATAGGTAAAGCTAGTCGACCCGTACCGGCAGCCATTTCCAATACGGGACCACCAAGTTCAGCAGCAGCATCGGCAATAAATTCTATATCATTGGTTTTCCACCAATGTGCCGCTTCGTACAGCTCAGGATCTGAGTAGATATCTTTTATCAAATAGGTCTAATTAAGGACGACCAATTCCTTAGTGGTCTTATTGAGGATCTCACACCCATTATCCTTAATAATTACATCATCCTCAATACGTACACCACCCCAACCAGCCAAATAAATCCCTGGTTCTATAGTTACAACATTATTCACTTCCAAGGATTGGGTGCTTAGGTGGCTCAGGCGTGGTTCGGTGTGAATTTCAAGCCCAAGTCCGTGGCCAGTACCATGATTGTAATATTCACCATAGCCCCTTTTTGTAATGTATTCCCTGGTGATAGTATCCATCTCCTTACAGGATACACCTGCCTGGGCAGCATCACAGCCAGCCTGCTGCGAACCTTTGACAATATCATAGATTTCAATATGTTTTTCTGTTGCTTCTCCAACTACAGGAGTACGAGTCATATCGGCATGATAACCGGCATACTTAGCTGCCGCATCAATTACGATAAAATCACCCTTTTCAAATGGTCTATTACTTGGTACAGCATGGGGCAGTGCACCATTTGAACCACCTGCAACTATGGGAGAATATGCCTCACCATCACTCTCCTGTCGGTAACGTAGAACCATTTGATTAGCTACTTCCTTTTCGGTTGTACCGGGTTTAAGCATCGGCAATATCTCGGCATAAATCGCATCCGTGATCTCGACTGCTGTACGAATTGCTTCCAGTTCTGACTCATCTTTCACCGCCTGTAGATTCTCCATAAGCATAGATGTTGATTTCCAGTTTACCTTTGGAAAGGTATCAGTCATAGCACGATATTGACTCACACTAGTATGGTCACCCTCAAAGGCTAGATTTAATCCGTTTTGAATCAGATTGTTCTTTGCTACAATAGAAATATGAGGACCAAAATCGATGAATCTCTCCATGTTCTGCACTTGTTCGCCGGACTGTACGTCGTAGCGTCCGTCCGAAATGAAATAAGAATCATCCTGTGTGATCAGACATGAAGCTGCGGAACCAGTGAAACCACAAATATATCGTATGCTCGTAAGGTTGGTTATGAAAATTCCATCAAGTCCTTGAGCAGACAAAACTGTACGCAATTTATACAACCTGGAAGAAAATACTTGATTACTCATTTTAGAAATAAACGAGAATTATTTTTCTGCTTTTAACAATTCCGTAATAGCAACTCGCTCCGCTTCGACCTTCTCAGCATCAGCACCTTTTGTAACAAGGATATCCAACACATCCAAGGCTTGGTGATACAGGTTCTGATTTTTTAGTACGTTGACCATTGTAAAAGTGGCGATCCGAGGACTGATGGCTAGTTGGGGGCCATCCTGCTTTTTTGCACGGCGTGTTTTAGTTTTTTTACCAGTTCTCTTTTTTGAAGTCTTTTTCCTCTGAATCACTTTTTTAGGTGTTTCCTGCTTACCAAGTATTGATAATATAGATTTCGCTTCTCTGTTTTCCGGATCAAGATCGAGAACTTTGTTCCAGCTTTTTTGCAGTGTCGATTCTGCTCGGCCTAGTGATTGCTGTACAATAGCTAATTGAAATGATGCCTGCAGATGATCAGTGCCAGATTTTACTACCTCTTTCAACAATTTTTCTGATTCACGTTCATTGCCTGATTCTAATTCTACTATGGCAAGTATGAACCGTCCATCAACATGGTCAGGGTGGTAACCAAGACCGATCTCGCAGACTTTACGGGCCCTGATCAAATCCCTATTTTGAAGATACATATCAGCCAATATTGGAAATAGAACAGTATCAAAATTATCCGCAAAATATACTTCTAGCTCAGCTTGATTGTTCAAATTCATAATGTTTATCGCCGGTTAGTTTGCACCCAATCGGTAATGTAGTCTACCGTTTTCTGCACGGGGGTTCCAGGCCCAAATAGTTCCCCTACGCCAAGTTTAGTTAAGACTTCCTTATCTTTAACTGCTATAATGCCACCACCAGTTAGTAATACATCATCGAGGCCATTTTGATCCATTAATTCTACCACCTTTGGGAAAACGGTCATATGCGCTCCCGATAGTATTGATAACGCAATCACGTCAGCATCCTCCTGCAAAGCAGCTGAGACAATCATTTCCGGTGTCTGGCGTAATCCCAGATAAATTACTTCCATCCCTGCATCTCTGTAAGCGGCGGCCAAAACTTTGATACCACGATCATGGCCATCCAATCCAGGCTTTGCCATTACAATACGAATATTTCTTCCCATAATTTTTGATAACTGAGGGAAATTACAACCACACGTGCATGGATTACAGCAGATTATCAGGCATGACTATCCAGCACAAATGTCACGGGACCACTATTGACAAGGCTGACATCCATCTCCGCACCAAATTCACCTGTTTCCACATGTATGCCCCTAGTTCTAACTGCATCAATAAACCCATTATATAACAGTTTTCCTTTGTCCGGATCAGCGGCTTTCGTAAAACTCGGACGACGGCCCTTACGCCAATCACCGCAGAGCGTAAATTGACTAATTACTAGAACAGACCCCTTCACCTCCTGAAGTGAAATATTCATCTTACCATTATTATCATTAAATATCCGTAAGCCAAGAATCTTATCAGCCAGAAAATTAATATCCTCTTCTTTATCATCGCGGTGCACACCCAGTAGAATCACTAAGCCATTATCAATATCCCCGGCAACACGATCACCGATTTTGACTTTACCAGTAGTAACGCGTTGTAAAACAGCAATCATCTTGCATTAGTTATTCTACCCATACATTACTTTTTCCATAGACATCACGTAGTTTAGTCAGGAATTCCCGACTGGATGAAACCCGTATATTATGTGACAAGATCCGTTTTTTACGACTATTCTCATCATTGTAGTGAAACATCAAATTACTTGCACCAGGGTATTGTTTTGATAAAGTATACAGATCTTCAATATTTTGCGGCATCATCTTTTCTAGTTCTAGTCGCAAATTGACACTTTTGGCATAATAATCTCTTACCTTTTCCAGGGGAACTATTTCATCAGCGACCAACTTAAAATCACTAAAGTCTGTATTATCCGTTGGTTTTCCGCTGACAAAAACTATATTATCCTCAAACAATAATTCCTTGTACTTAGCGAATGTATTGCTAAATACCAATATTTCAGCATGGCCCCCTAAACATTCTAGCGTAAAAAATGCCATTTGCTTATTCTTACGATCAAAATGTATCCTATAATTTTGGATCGCACCGCCGATGCGCACGACATCAAGATTTCTATCCTGGATTGATTCTGAAAAATCATGGTTGCTGAAATCCTCTAAATCGTCGGCATACTCCAATAAAGGATGGCCTGTCAAATATAGACCCAAAACCTCTTTTTCATTTGCCAGCGCTTCCCCATCAGACCAGGGACTTACTTCCTGTAAATTAGGTACCATGGACACTCCTGAACCGCTTGCAGAATCACCAAATAAATCAACCTGGTTTTTATCGCGTACAGACTGAATATTTTGACCATAGCGTATGGCAATGTCTATGGTAGAAACTTTTTCGGCCCTGGATCCTTCTAGATGATCCATGGCGCCGGACATAATTAAGCTTTCCAGAACTCTTTTATTCACTGCACGCAGGTCCACCCTACTGGTAAAATCAAAAAGTGAGTTAAACGGTACATCCTTTTCTCGGGCAGCAATTATAATCTCCAATGCTTTCGCACCTACATTTTTTATCGCATTCATGCCAAAAGAAATGGAGGTATCATCAATAGGCTGAAAATTAATGTTAGATACATTAATATCTGGAGGTGATACATCTATTTTTAGTTTTCGACATTCGTTAATTAAAATAACAACCCGATCAATGTTAGTCATCTCGCTGGTCAAGTTTGCAGCCATAAACTCAACGGGATAGTAGGCTTTAAGCCATGCCGTTTGATAGGCTATATATGCATAAGCAGTAGAATGGCTTTTATTAAATCCGTACTGCGCAAATTTCTCAATCAAACTATAAATGTCAGTAGCCTGTTTTTTGGTCATCCCATTGTTTGACGCACCATCGATAAACTTGACCTTTAGGGTTTCCATGAGTTCAGTATTTTTCTTACCAATTGCCCTCCGTAAAATATCCGCTTGGGCCATAGTGAAATTTGCGATTTCATTGGCAATTTGCATGACCTGTTCCTGGTAAACAATGATCCCATAAGTTTCACCCAGGATTGATTTTAGAGCCGGGGAAAGATATTCTATCTTTTTCTTGCCCGATCTGCGGTTGATAAACTTATCTATATTCTGCATTGGTCCTGGACGATACAGCGCATTCATAGCTATTAAATCTTCAAATTTTACGGGCTTGAGCTTTTTTAAGAATTCGCGCATGCCTGATGATTCAAACTGAAACACACCTATTGTTAGCCCCTCGGCAAATAATTCATATACCTTAGCATCATCTATGGGAATCCGCTCAATTTCGATGATTACATCCTTCTGCTGCAGTAAGTTGATTGTATGATCAATAACTGTAAGGTTGCGTAATCCAAGAAAATCCATTTTTAGTAGTCCAAGATTCTCCAGACTTTTCATATCATATTGGCTGGTAATATCTCCTTGGGATGATTTATAAAGCGGCATGTAATCCGTTAAATCGCCAGGTGTTATGACTACACCAGCAGCATGGGTGGAGGCATGACGATTCATCCCTTCCAATACCTTAGAATAATCTACCAATTCTTTGTACTCTCCATTTGCCATTGTTTGCAAATCAGGGCTTTTATTTAAAGCAGCCTCTAGCGTAATATTTAGTTCGTTAGGAATTGCCTTCGCTACGCGGTCCACATCACCAAATGAATAACCCATGACACGTCCTACATCTCGCACAACCTGTCGTGCTTTCAACTTTCCAAAGGTGATGATTTGCGTTACCGAATTCTCCCCATACTGTTTCTTGATATAATCAATTACTTCCCCACGCCGTTCTATGCAAAAATCAATATCAATATCTGGCATACTGACGCGATCGGGGTTCAAAAATCTTTCAAACAATAAATTGTGTTTCATGGGATCTATATCCGTTATACCCAATGCATAAGAAACAACACTGCCC
>CAJXWT010000092.1 GCA_913062595.1 uncultured Fidelibacterota bacterium | reverse complement strand
CTCCACTTGCCAGGAAAATTCAAAACTTCACCTATAACCAATTTAGATTGTGGTGGTGCAATGGTTCTATCAAATGCCAAGCGGACTAATCGGTAACATGTATTATCCAGCTGATCCTTTCCTCGGTGTTCAGTATCAATATCTGCAGGGGTATAGATCATCCCTTTAAACGTATTTGAATTTGGTGTTTTAACTATGGCTGCTTTCGTTACAGTAGTAGAAGTAATTATAGCACCTTCATTGGGTGCTAAATGGGCCACAGTCGGATCGTGTTCGATCCAGTCATTGCGATTAAATAGAATTTTCGAATCTTCATATTCAATGTTACCTGTACCGTTAATTATTACGATAGCTATTTCATTTTCAGCATCACATATTTCTATTTTTTTATTTTCCTCCATCAATAATATATCAAAATAAATCCCTGTCTTTTCGAATACACCATTATAGTGGTTAAATCCCTTGGTAAAATCTTTTTCCCGAAATTGTGTTATTAAACTCATAATCCCCTTTATCTATTTATCATACGCGAACGAATAATCTGGATAAACTCATCATATCCATTTAAAAAGGTATCCATTGTATGTCTACTAGCACCAAAAAATTCAAATTCATCTATTGCCATACCATCTTCATTAAAGGCTCGATTAAAATCATTAAAATTTTGAGATAATTTGTCCATGATTTCAGAATCAACAGGATCATTCATCCTATTTATTACTTCTATATCTGATGCATTGAATTTATTCCACCATTCATAAGGCATACTAATAACAATATCCCCGCCAACAAACTCAGACCAATGCTTATGACTACGAAATGCAGCCGCTAAAAGCTTAGACCGATACCCTCTTTTTTGAAATATTTTGTATGCATTCTTGAATACAGCGATGGACGCCCAATCTATTATTTCAGGATCCACATCAAGGTTTTCGCTTTGTTTTACACGCTTTAAATGATCATCAATGCGTCCAACCATAATTGTCACATATGGAGTAAGATTCTCTATATTTATTCCATCCTTCTCTGCTTGATCCAATCCTCTTTCGACAGCTTCTGCAACTTGAACAGCTTGTGGTACAGTAAAACTCACCGTGGCATTGATACATATACCATTTGCAGTCAGCTTTTCGAGTGCTTCTATACCGGCAGGCAAAGCAGGACATTTAACCGCAACATTGGGAGCTATAGAAGCCAAATGTTTACCTTGCTCAATCATCAATTCCGGATTTCTGTAATATTTCGGATTAACCTGCAAAGATAATTTTCCTTTTTGCCCGTTAGTTTTCTCATAAACTGGCAACAAAATAGCTGCAGCCTTCATACCTACTTCATCGATCAAAGCCCATAATATTTCATCCTCGGAGTAGGTAGGATTTGATTCAATCATGTTATCTATTACTGGTAGCCAAACATTTGGGTGGTTTTTTACAGCAGCACATGTAATAACAGGATTAGAAGTTGCGCCAACTGCTCCTTCATTCACGGCATGTTGAAGTTCTTCGTGGTCATTGGAGTCATTCCACCAATCAGAACCTAATTCAGACGTTTGTTGCATCTTACTCTTCATAGACATCAGTTAATTGAAATGCTATTCAAATAATTACGTGAACTAATCGCATAATGTAATGGATCTGCCTTGTCTGGATCTTGTTCTGCCTCCACAATGATCCATCCATTATAGTGATTTTGTTGAAGAATTTTGACTATAGAAGAAAAATCGATACAGCCATCACCGGGAACTGTAAAAATGCCGGAAAGGATTGTTTTAAGGAACGAATCGGATGAACTATCATACTTGTTAAATTCTTCTTTTCTTACATCTTTAAAATGAACATGCACTATTCTTTCCAAATTATTTTCAATGAATTCAACCGGATCAATACCTGCGTAATAAAGATGACCTGTATCCACGCAAAGATTAACATAATTGGGATCTGTAAATTTCAATAATCGTTTTATTTCTTCATTGGTCTGAATACACGTTCCCATATGGTGATGATAGGCCAAACGGATACCATAATCATTACATATTTCTCCAGCTATATTCAATGAACCAATTAATAATTCCCAATCTGGATCACTCAAGATAGGTTTTGCAGCTAAACTTTTATTTATATCACTATGTACTGATCCTGAACATTCTGCAATATTAATTACTTCAGCATTAGCTTCTTTTAAAAAGCTAACTTTTTCTTCCACATTTTTTAATTCATTTTCTTGCTCATTCAATACAAAATATGTTGAGTGCCAAGATGATGCTAATTTTAAATTGAATGTGTTTAATAATTCAGATAGCGCTGATACTTCATTAGGGAATTTATTCCCTAACTCGGTCCCTTCATAACCAGCCTGATTCATTTCTGAAAGTATTCTTTCGAGCGAATAACCCGAACCAAGTTCAGGCAGATCATCATTATTCCAGTTAATCGGTGCAATCCCAAATCGGATGTTGTGGATATTTTCAGAATTCCCGTTCATCCATCAATCTTTTTTCATATTCAGTTCTTGCTTGAACAACTGCTGGCATTTCAGACACTTCTGCAACAGGTACATTCCACCAAGATTTATAGCCGGGTACGTGTATTTCAGGATCCACAGAAACTTCAATCAACGTAGAAGAATTGTTCTTTTTAGCATTTTTCAATGCGTTCATTAATTCATCTCTTCTTTGAACTTCAACAGCTTCTATACCCAATGATTTAGCGATATTCGTAAAATTAATTGGTAATTCATCACCAGTATATTTTCCTGATTCAAAATCTCTTTGACGGTATAGATTCCCAAACCCTTTGCTTCCCAAGCTAATAGACAGTCCATTAATACTGGCAAAACCATGATTGTTTATCAGTACAATAATAAGCTTTAGCCTTTCCTGCAAAGCAGTTACAATTTCTGAGTTCATCATTAAAAATGAACCATCCCCTACCATCACATAAACATCTCCACCATCTTTTGCTAATCGAATACCAAGACCGCCAGCTATTTCATATCCCATGCAAGAATAGCCATATTCCATATGGTACTGATTGCCATTTACTGTACGCCAAAGCTTATGCATATCACCAGGCAGACTTCCTGCAGCACAAACCACAGTATCTTCATCATTCATAAAATCTGATACTAAACCTATGACTTCACCTTGACTTATAAGAGGTTCATTATTAAGCGTAAAAATTCGATTTACTTCTTTAGCCCAGTCACCGTTTAGTGCAAATATTTCTTGACTATATTTTTCATTCACCTTGAAATCACCTAGTTGTAATAATTCAGTAAGCTTCACCAAACAAACCTTGGCATCACCAACTAAAGTTGTAGCAGAGTGTTTGCTGGCATCATCAGGTGAAACATTTATTCCTATAAATTTCACATCTTTGTTTTGGAACAGTGTCTTTGAAGCTGTAGTAAAATCGCTTAATCTTGTTCCAATACATATCACCAGGTCTGATTTCTTGGCTAATATATTTGCGGATGAAGTACCCGTGACACCAATGGCGCCTAAACATTGAGGGTGATCCCAAGGTATAGAACCTTTCCCCGCCTGTGTTTCTGCAACTGGAATTCCTGTTTTATTAGAAAAATCAATAAGAGCAGCTTCCGCATCTGAATAGATAATGCCTCCACCAGCAATAATAAGGGGGGTTTTGGAGTTTTTAATAAGCTCACAAGTTTCATGCAAAGATTTTTCGTTGGGCGACATTCTTGGAATAACCCAAACTTTTTCTGAAAACATATCATCCGGATAATCATAAGCTTCAGTTTGGACATCTTGAGGTAAAGCAAGAGTTACTGCTCCAGTTAAGGCCGGATCAGTTAAAACACTCATTGCTTCAGAGACAGCATCAATTAATTGCACCGGTTTGTTTATACGTGCCCAATATTTACTGACAGGTTTCAGGCAATCATTTACAGTAATATCCTGATTAGTTGGATGTTCGAGTTCTTGCAATACTGGACTTACATTACGTCTATTGAATGCATCACCAGGAAGTAACAATACAGGTAAACGATTTATTGTTGCCCCTGCTGCACCAGTAATCATGTTGGTTGCCCCTGGTCCTATAGATGAGGTGCAGGCAAATGTTTTTAAGCGTCTGTTTTGTTTAGCATAGGCAGCGGCAACATGGACCATGGCCTGTTCATTACGGGGTAAGAAATGTTTTAATTCACCGTCTTGCTCAAGTGCTTGTCCAATCCCAGTAACATTGCCATGTCCAAAAATCCCCCATACTCCAGAAAAAAAAGCATTTTTTTTATCATCCCGTTCAACAAATTGGTTTTTCAAAAATTGAACCAGGGCCTGGGACATGGTTAATTTCATATCAAAAATATATTAAACTAGTATTTACGTAAATCCCAGTTGGGATTTATATCCAATGAAGGATTGAATGCAGAGGCAATATTTTCCCAAGGTACTGCTTTGAAATTCTGATTTCCAACATCATTCCTTCCATCTTGAACAACAAATATTCCTTGAGAAAAATTAGCTCCCAGATACATATTACATACATCAATACCATCCGTTCCAGAGGTGCCATCAATATTATTGCCATCAACAATGGCAAATTGACCAATATAACTATTTTCTCCTTCTCTTTTATACACTGCATAAGTATTATCACCCTGGCTGGAAGCAATCAGATATCCTGTGGAATCTCCAGAATAATAAATAGTTAATCCCTCTACATCGGCTGTTAGGTGAGTACCTATTTCATCTACCAATGAACCTATATCACCATCACTTGGATTAGCGCCATATTTCCATATTCCTTTGTCTTCTTCACCAATATATAGATAACCTAATAAATCGTCAGCTACACAACCCTCTAGCTTACCAGGCAATTTAAGGGTTCTTACTAGTAATGCATCCACAAGTCCAGAGCCATTATCAAAGAGCTTATACTGCTCAACATTTCCTTCTTTGTCATTCACTATAGCATATACATCGCCTGTATTGACATTTTTATACATGCAGGAACCATATACTGTAATACCAACAATTATGTCCCGAGCAGCAACATTCACTAGCGATCTATTTTCTGAATCAATTTTAAATACACCTAATGTATTGGATGTCCGCTCACCGGTTGTAACAATATCAACCGTGTCCCCTCCCAGTTTAAAACCATATCTAATATCGACGTTATTTGCTTTTTCTATTTCAGTCTCATATATCTGGTTACCACTTAAATCGTAAACCCTTAAACCAGCAGAATTCTCATCCTTGTCTGTCCCAATTATTAGAGATAATGAGGGATCATTAGGATGCACCCAAATACATGGGTCATCAGCAGTATCATCAGATGATGCTACCGGTTCGGTTTCCATAGTAGCAAAAACCTGATTAATCCTGATATTATTGTTTTCTTGCTTACTGCATGAAAAAGCAAAAAGAATAATAATCAATTTTATTGATGAATTGTTCAATTAGAGTCAGGTAAATTAATAATTAAAAGGATTCTCAGAGCAGTGTAATGCTTTGAGAATCCCTAATTAACCAAGAACCATTAAAAATCATATTGCAGGCCTACCCTGAAGGACGGACCATAGAGCTCCCTTTGAATTGGAGTTGATTTAGAACCCTGGAAATATCCTAATGGGGCATTATTTAAATTCATTAAATCAGCCAATATTGTCAAGTTATCCATGGGATCATAACTCAATGAAATATCTATACGGTTCGCAGGTTCATAATAAATATCTGCATCAGCATCATCACCCACTTCTACAATATATTGATCTGAAAGTGCATAGGAAAATCTTGCGGATAATTTCTTGGTTTCGTAAGAAAGACTAAAATTCCCTGTATTTCCTGCTTGACCCGGCAGCGTTGTTTTATCTCTATCTGAGCCATAATAAGCTTCAGACGTGGTTGATGTATAGTTCGCGTATACACCAAGTCCGCTCAATGGACCAGGGAGAAAAGATAGCTGCTGCTGTATATTAAATTCCCAGCCACTTAAGGTAGCATTTTCACCATTCTGAGGCATTTTGACCTCTTCATAAGTTTTACCCTGCAATTCGTAGTTTTCCATTACTCCTACATAGAAATAGTCTGCTATATCTTTTGTGAAGTAACCAAAACTAACAATACCAAGTGGCCCGGCATAATATTCCAGCATCAGGTCAATATTTTTTGAATGTGCTGGTACCAGATCCGGGTTCCCGGCTTCAGCTTCTTCATCTTCAGCCAATACAAATGGGACAAGACTGCCATAGTTTGACCTGGCCATGGATTCAGTATAGGCTAAACGCGCAAACATATTATTATTTATTCCATATTTTACATGAAACATGGGTAGAGCAACGCTATGATCAGATTTGCTGGTTACCGCTGTAAGTAATGCTAGCGATTCCTCATAAGTACCCTCTGCATCCTCAATTTCTTCTATATCTCCGTTCCAGCTGGTGTATTCAGTTGATGCATTTTCCATGCGTGCTCCTGCAATAATATTAATATTGCCCATACGCATATCTGCCATTCCGTAAAAAGCCGTAAGATCTTCTTTCGCATTCCAGGTTTCAAAAAAAACATCTTCATAGACAGGAAAAATTTCATAGTTATCTATATTAGCCTTCATATGATCATGAATTTTATCTACATCAATACCTAGAGTATGTGTATAGTTGCCGTCCAGAAAATCCTTGCCATCCAACTCTTCGGTAAAATCTGTCATTGCAATGTCGTCATCACCATCCCAGCCCCACAGTTCATTACCTGTTCTGTCTGACACTTTTTCTTTGCTGGACATCTTAACACCCGCTTTGACTTTTCCTGATAATGGACCTACTGACAGGTCCATTGAAACATTTAAGGCCATTATCTGGTCATCATCAGTAGCTAAATTGCCATCAGGGTTTTTTGCGCTCGGAAAATATTTACCTAATAACTCAATTTCATCCAGTTCGTAATTCGATGCATCATCAGGATCAAATGATCCACCATCATCATCTGTGAAATTTGACATGGTAGGATAATGTTCATCACTATACTCATAGTCCCAGTTTACATCTTTGACTTCAAATGTTATATTGGTGCTCGGGGTTCTAAGTTCTTCAGCGTGTGATATAGTATAGCTGTAATCGACACCAATTTTCCCAAACTGATGTTGACCGCCAAAGGTATAGCTATTGATATATGAAATAGAAGTTCTTGATTTTAAGTCACGCTCGATTCTAGCAAGACTTACGGCTAAACCATCTGCGGGATCATAACCAGATCCGGGTTCTTCTTCATCTACTGATTTATCAAACCTGTATCGCAACCGGTCTCGTTCTTCCCAATCTGTGTACCTGTTCCACATGCTTCTTAGGTAAAGCTTTGAGTTTTCATTGAGTTTGTAATCCAGGTTTCCTGTTATACCCATGCGTTCTCTTGCTAGACTATAATTTCTCAATTGAAGATCGGTTAATATTATCCCATCACTTTCTTCTACTACATAAGTCTCATCCTCTTCGGAATCCACTACATCAGTTACATATTCATATTTGTCATCCCACTCCATCTCAATATTATCCGTATGCATATCATTATTTTCATAACTGGTGGAAATAATGAGTCCCAGTTTATTATCCATTAACTGATCAGCATAATTAAATGCTGCCAAGGTTGTATTCTTGCCGCGCATGGTTCGTTGCCCACCGGCTACTTTTAAATTCATCGTACGGCCATCGTAATCAAATCCATTTTTTGTAATCAAATTAACCGAACCACCAATAGCATCTCCATCCATGTCAGGTGTAATTGCTTTGATCAACTCAATGCTACCAAGAAGAAATGAAGGTATAACATCTAATGAAACTATTCGTTCAGTATCTTCCGGGCTTGGAATCCTTATGCCATTCAAAGTAGTTGTATTAAGCTGCGCTTCGGCACCACGTATCTGAACATAGCGGCCCTCACCATGATCTGTTTCCAG
>CAJXWT010000091.1 GCA_913062595.1 uncultured Fidelibacterota bacterium | reverse complement strand
TGGCGGCATTGACTGGCAACCACCTGTCCATCCGGGTAAGTAAACTCCACAAAATGATGGTCAAATATTTGACCATGATCAGGTCCTTTCCGTACTTCGCGGCCGCCCATACCCTGGGCAGATACAGGGTGTGCCCCGATGAACCAGTTGGCCACGTCTATATTGTGAATATGCTGCTCCACAATATGATCACCGCATAACCAATTGAAATAATACCAGTTACGCATTTGGTATTCCAACTCAGTCTGCTGCGGTTCCCGCGGCTTTACCCAAACGCCGGCACCATTCCAGTAAACCTGTCCAGAAATAATGTCGCCTATAGATCCTCTATCCAGACGTTTTTTTACTGCACGATAGGAACGCTGATAATGCCGTTGCAAACCTACAACTACATTCAGTTTTTTCCTGTCCGCAATTTTACCAGTTTCCAGCACTTTTTTTATGCCAACGATATCTGTAGCTACAGGTTTTTCCATGAAAACTTGTTTATCCTTGTTGATGGCATGGGCAAAATGCTGCGGTCGGAACCCAGGAGGTGTTGTAAGGATGACCACATCGGCCATGGCAATAGCTTTCTTGTAGGCATCAAACCCAATGAAAACTGCATCTTCATTAACGGACAATTGCTCGGAATCACCATATTTTTTGGCTAAGCTGAGCAGGCACTGCTGAGCTCGGTCCGCAAAAACATCAGCTACAGCCACCAACCGTACATCACGATCCGCAGCAATTGCCTGGCCTGCCGCACCTGTGCCGCGACCGCCACAGCCAACCAGCGCTACTTTTATTTCACCTTCAAATGAAACATATTTTTTCGTAGCTGCTGGCAGCTTGTTCAACATCAGGCCTGCAGCGGCAATTTTGGCGGAATAGCCTAAAAATATTCTGCGATCGATTTGATTATTTTTTTGATTTTTCATAGCGCTTTAGTATTCCTTTATTGGTTCAATCCAATATTTTGTTAATTCACTTTGGGCGGGTAGAGCTCTGGGTCTTACAATACGAAATCCAACATGGATCGCATCTGTGTGCCACCATAGACTCTTCGGGGACTGGGGGTCTCTTTTTTTCCAGGATCTTTTTGAATAACCTCGCGCCGCAGAGCGCAGCCTGGCAGGTTTATCCTTGTATGATCCTCCGCGCACTACCCGCGGATACAACTCTTCACCCAGCTGTAAAGGATCAGTCACCATATCAGTATTATGCGGATATCCATTGCGGTTATACCGATCGATTACCCATTCAGCAACATTGCCATGCATATCATATAACCCCAATGCATTCGGTTCTTTCACCCCCCCCTTATGTAATTTACCGTCACTATTACCCTTGTACCAAGCGTAGCTGGCTATTGATTTGCTGGTTGTGCCGAAATAAAAAGCATCTTCTGAACCTGCCCGGCAGGCATATTCCCATTCTGCTTCAGTTGGTAATCGATAATAGTGCCCCGTTTTCGCGGTGAGCCATTTACAAAACTGTGAAGCGGCATACTGTGTAATATTGATGGCTGGATAGCCCGGTTTATTATAATTGACATAAGGCATAGTGGCGCCGGATATACCATCAATCTCAAGTGTTACCTCTCCCTGGTTTTCTGCAGGTGAATCTGCGTTACGGTAAACAAATAATTCGTACACATCCCAGGGTATCTCCAATGTGCTTATCCAGAAATCACTCAAGCGCACAGCATGAACTGGACCCTCGTCTTTTCGTCGTTCCGCTTCATCTTCAGGGCTACCCATATTAAACAATCCACCCGCAACGGGTACAATGGTAATGAGCTTATCTGTGCTAGCCAATACTTCATCATATGCTGTAAATGAGTTTTCACTTACAATATTGCCCTGTCCTAGAACAATACTGCCGATGAATAAAATAGTCAACAGCCTCAAAACGACCGCCCGGCTAGCTTGTACGAATCGTGAAAATCTAAAACAGATTGGGAATAAGCATACCACTCTGCTTTTTATATTCTGCCCATTCTGGGTATCGAGACATAGAAGCCTCTTTCTGAAGTATATTGACCAGAAATACTCCGATCCATACCCAGGCCAAAATAGCCCAGGGAATCCAATGTTGGACAATCATAGCGTACGATGCATAGAGCATGATCTCTCCCAAATAATTTGGGTGGCGGATATATTTGAAGAGTCCTTCACGAATGAGTCCTTGATGGTACTTCAGGGTGAAATACTTCTGGCAGTCGGCAGTCATCATTATAACCACACCTAACGTGTGCACTGAGATGGCCGCGGTCAAGACAGTTAAACTGGCCATTTTCTGATCAGGGCCCAAGATCCCGGAAATTAGCAGATATGGAAAAACCCAGTAAAGCCCCAGTACTAACACAAACGCCATCAGTCCACCGCCAATGGTAACTTTTTTCTCCCAGCTTCTATCCGGAAATGCGAAATGTTTAAGCATCCAGCAAAAGCCATACATACCATGTAGAGCCAGATACACACAGGCGGCCAGAGAAAAGTTTTGATAATAATTCATCAATAATAGTATATAGAAAAAAGTGCCTGTCTTTTGAAAATTGATTACCCAGGCAAATTTCAATACTTGCGGTCCGCCCAGAAAATGCTCTGTCATGAAAGCGGTAAAACGGGCCCAATGTGACCAAATAGGTACATTTGTTTGTTGTTCACTCATACTATCCCTCCTTTTATTGAATTACAACAGTCTTAATTTATGTAAATGTTTTGAATCATTCAGTTGAGATCTTCTTCTACAATAGTTTTACGGGGATGGATCATAGGCACGAACCGCACCGGAATTATAGTCCGCTCATCTATTTCTGATGCACTGACTTTGGTAATGACTTTCAGTTCCTGCCAGTATTTACCTACGGGGATTACAAGTTTTCCACCAGCGCGTAATTGATCAATAAGCGCTGGTGGTACTTCATCCGGCGCTGCCGTCACAATTATGCGGTCAAATGGTGCTTCATCAGGCCAGCCTTTGTATCCATCTCCCCAACGAACATGAACATTATTTATTCCCAATTCTGTCAATACTTCCTGGGCACGCAAGGCCAGTGTTTTGACAATTTCTATCGTATATACTTCAGCCGCCAGGGGCGACAGTACAGCTGCTTGGTAGCCTGATCCTGTACCGATCTCCAGTACTTTTTCTGTACCAGACAGATCCAGTAATTCAGTCATAAGCGCTACAATGTACGGCTGGGAAATTGTCTGGTCTTCACCAATAGGTAAAGGCCTGTCATTATAAGCATAGGGTACCATCTCAGGCGGCACGAACTTGTGGCGGGCTGTTTGGGTCAATACATCCAACACCCTAGCGTCTTTTACTCCACGTTCTGCGATCTGGGTTTGTACCATTTCCTGCGCAGCAGCCTGCCACCCAGAAGGGAAAATTTTATCCTTGTTGTTCTGTGCCTCAGTAGAGGGCAGAAACAACAATAATATAAAAACCAGTTGTATAAATAATTTATCCGGAGCTATTATTACCAAGGACCGATTATTTTATTACAGCGTTGATCTCATCGATGAATTTATCTTGCAGATTTTGCATACCATCAATCCAGCCGTCATAATCGGATGCTTTATACTTGATATATTCCAGTACCTCTTTATGAGGGGTGACCAGAAACTGTTCATTTTCGACCGCCTCCAACACATCATCAGCGACCACCTCTGGTTCGATCATACCATCAATCCCGGCCACGCCGGCGCCCTGGGCCGTCATGCCTGTGCGGACAGCCTGGGGACACACACAAGAGACACCGATGCCCATTTTTCCGTAAGTAATCTTTAACCATTCCGCAAAACTTACAACAGCATGCTTGGTAACGGAATAGGTTACGGAACCCAGTTGGGCTAATAGTCCAGCCGCGGAGGCAGTAAATACCAGGTAGCCTGAACCGCGCTCCAGCATCTGGGGCAGTACATGGCGGACAACATAAATATGGGACATGAGATTGGTATCCAGCATTCTGTACCAATCCGTATTGGTAAGTTTCAAAAAATCCTCGTAAGCACCAATGCCTACATTGGAGCAAAAAATATCGATACCACCGCAGTTGTCATTGCTTTCCTTGATCAGGTGGATAATATCTTCCTCATTCGTAACATCGGTAACGATACCTTTGCTCTTTATTTCAGCAGCAACAGCCTGAACACCCGCTTCATTAATATCCGATACAAGGACCGCTGCAGCACCTGCTGAATGGAAGGCAACTGCCAGTGCTTTGCCAATACCGCTGGCAGCACCGGTTATGACCACTCGTTTACCTTTTACTTCCATTGCAGTTCTTCGTATTTAATGGTTTCAGATCCATTAATTACCACTCTAAATATACCTGCGCTTAAAGAATTAAAAAACTTCGCTGGGCGGGGGATCACAGGAATAAAACAGGACCGACAAAAATAATAAAACTTATCGGCGTTCAATCCCTGTTGCAAAAAGAACTACTTTTTCCCCAGGCGTAATCCATTTCTTTTCTGTAAGCTCTTCATAAGCCGACCAAACCACGCCGATTTCTGTACTGGCATCGATCCCTATCCTTTTTCTGAAATTCTCAGTATTGATTTCCAAGGATGTTTCTTGGGCTGTTACTGCAATTCCATTGGATTCCGATAATATCTCTAAAATCCAGTAACCGCCGAGAGGGCCTGGTACATTCAGGCCTAGGGCAATGGTATTACTTTTATGCCAAAAACTTGTCGCATCCTGATGATTTTGAAAGGCCTCTACTACCGGTGCGCATCCATCCGATTGGGCCACCACCATCCGCGGCAAGGGACCTGAAATCCAACCCATGCCCAACATTTCCTTAAACGCTTTCCACATACCGATCAAGCCAGTCCCGCCACCAGTAGGATAAATAATTACATCGGGCAACGACCAACCTAGCTGTTCTGCAATTTCATAGCCCAGCGTCTTTTTTCCTTCCACCCGAAATGGTTCTTTCAAGGTCGAAATATCAAACCAATCTTCATCCTTTTGATTAATCATAGCCTGGGCAGCTTCAGAAATTGTTTGACCACTCAAAACCAATTCGGATTTATAACGTTTCGTTTCATTTTTAAACGGTTCCGGTATTGTTTCCGGCAAAAATACAAAACAATCAATCCCTGCCGCTTGGCAATAGGCAGAAGCGGATACGCCGGCATTGCCCGCGGAGGGTAAACAAATTTTTTCAACATTCTGAGCCTTGGCCAGCGTCACCGCCATAGCCATGCCTCTATCTTTAAAAGAGCCAGTTGGATTCACCGTTTCATCTTTAACATAAACGTTGTTTCCAATAGGAAGAAGTGGTGTCCAACCTTCTCCCAAGGATATTATTTCCTTCGTACTGTTTGAAGGTAATACGCTGGTATATCGCCATAGGCTTTCTTCTTCTGGTTCGATCCGAATATCCCGGGGAACACCCTCCCATTCATAATGAACCGATAAGGGCTTGCCGCATCCACAGAGCCACACCGGTGCTGGCGGATTATGAAGGATCTTTTGGCAAAAGGTACACTGGTAATACAATTATAGGAGTCTTTTTATAGGAAAAATGTACAGGGTATAGGATTATACCTCAAGGAATACCCTTGTTGCTCTCCACCAATTCTAAATGTCTATAAACATCAAACCCCGCTAATGGGCGGCATTAGAAGAGGCGTTTCATAGAGCTATAGCGAACCCTGTCGTCCCATCGTTGCCAAGTGCACAGCATCTCTGAGCATCGACGCCGCTGTCGGCACGGGTTCACGCTCCCACAATTTGTGAAACGATTTTCCGTAAATATCACTCTGAATTTCGATTGCCATCTCCCAACCGCTACAACTGCCCAAAAAGCTTGCGATTGGCACAGGCGTAGGCTCGACTTGGAAACGCCATTCGGCATCAATACGTTTGGCAGTAGCCACGAGTTTGAGTACTGAGCCTTCCCGACGGCACTGCTGCAGCCGATCGGGCTGCACGTCCTCAATACCACTCACGCTCACATCGGCGAGAGTTATCATCGTGTCCGCGATGCTGTTCGCAGCGATGACGAGCTTGGCGGCAGTGTCCCAACCGCCGATGTCGAGGCTCGGATCAGCTTCCGCAATCCCTCGTTCTTGAGTTTCACGGAGCGCGTCTGCATAGCTGCGCCCCTTGAGCATTTCTTCCAGAATGAAATTCGTCGTGGAGTTGAAGATACCTCGGAAGCCTAAAATTTTGCCGCAAACCATGTCACGCCTGACAATGTTGAGCACAGGAAGCCCGCCACAAAACGTTGCGCTGTAGAGGATACCCACGTCGGTGTCCGCCGCGAGACGATCAAGCTCTGCTTGAGCAAGCGCCAATGGAGCCTTGTTGGCCAATACGAGGTGCAGCCCGTGCTCCAGCGCTGTCCTACAATTAGAGAGGCCTGGATTCCCCGTGTTGAGGTCAACCGGTGACGCTTCCAGAAGAATATCGCATTGGACGTTGTCAAGTGCTACCGCCAGGGTCAGACCTTCGTCAAACTCTCGTAACTCACGAAGCTTCAATCCACACCCTTTGTGTTCCAGCAAGTGGGCGAGATCGAACCCATCATCACTGACCGCGACACCGCTGCTGTCAACGACACAATGGACGCTGAAGGCAAGGCCATACTTCTCTCTAAGCGTGTCGTCGTGCTCAATGAGAAGCCTAAGGAAACGGCGTCCTACGTTACCCAATCCGACTAGGGCCAACCCAACTCGCTTCATCTGGGACTCACGTTTGGGAATCGCTTCATATAAGCAATATTACACCCCGCCAGTCCTAAATGTCTATAAACAAAAAACCCCACGAATGTGGATCTTGATGTTTGTCTAGTCAAAGAATGTAATGATCTACAATGAACGACATTAATTTAACGTGTTAATCGATAGATCAATATGGCCGCTCGGGTTGTAGTCTTTGGAAATGATGTCAGATCCAAGCCTTCCTTTTCAGAGTGTTCTCCAAATCCATCAGGGCCCATTCCAGCTAAAGAAGCATCTACATGTGGTGCTACAAAAGAAATATCTGCTGCACCACGTTTCCCAGGGTCTAAAGGCTCTAATTTACCATATCCAAGATCCACATTCACAGATTCCAACTTATCCAACAGTGCATAATTCTGCTTTGTTGGCGCCATTGGCGGGTAACTGGTCTTGAATTCGATTTTTGCGGTTGTGCCAGGTAAATTCTGAGAAGCAATATCTTTCATCATTGTCATGGCCTTGTCCAATTGTTCTGTTGATATTGTCCGGATACCACCATGAACTGTTGCAGCTTGAGATACAACATTTGTTTTACCGAAAGTTGTACCACGTGCCGTTACAGGATCATAATCTACATCCGTACCACCGACGATGGTGCCAGGGTTAAACGATAGATATTCCTCTCCTACCAGTTCTTCACGAAAAGCATTCACAATACGAGCTGCTTCAAAAATGGCACCGTAGCCCAATTTCTCTTTGAAAATTTGAGAAGAGTGGCCTTGAATGCCTGTGGTCGTCAGCATCCAAGAGGAAGAACTGCGCCTGGCCACCGTTCCCGTATTCAGGCCATGGGCCCCTTCGAAGCCCAATCCAATATTTGCCCATTTCCCTGCTTCGATTAATTCTTTGCGTACAATAGATGGGGGGCCACCTGTTTTTTCTTCATCACCAATAAATACAAGTGTCAGGTTTAGGTCTTTTAGGACACCTACATTGTCTAGTGCTTTCATAACATAGATCATGGATACATCACCCGCTTTCATATCAGAAACACCTGGCCCATAAGCAGTATCCCCATCCCGTGTAAATTTCTGGAATGGATGATCAGGTTCAAATACCGTGTCTAAATGACCAATCAAAACGATTTTTTTCCCCTTACCCCCACGCATTTCCGCAAAAAGATGCCCGGAACGTTTGACAGTTTCAAGATAAGTCACCCAGTATGTGTTAAATCCAAGTTGATCCAGTTCAGCCTGAAATATTTTTCCGACAGTTTTATTACCAGCAATATTGAGTGTGCCACT
>CAJXWT010000090.1 GCA_913062595.1 uncultured Fidelibacterota bacterium | reverse complement strand
ATTGTTGCTGATCAACAGGGATATCTTTTTTCATGGAACGTATTTAAGCAACCTTTGGCTTTTATCATTTTTTTGATCGCTGTTTATGCAGAAACCAATCGGCTTCCTTTTGATCTTTCAGAAGCGGAACAGGAATTAGTGGGAGGGTATCATACTGAATACAGCAGTATGAAATTTGCCATGTTCTTTATGGCTGAGTATGCCAACATGATCACCGCTGCGGCCTTAACAGTGACCCTGTTTTTTGGAGGTTGGGATGTCCCCTTAATTAATGAAACTTCACTGGGAATATGGGGGACGGTGCTATCTGTCTTGTCTTTTATTCTGAAGATGGGTTTTTTCCTATTTCTCTTTATCTGGGTACGATGGACGTTTCCACGTTTCCGCTATGATCAATTGATGAAAATCGGATGGAAGGTTATGCTTCCAATAGCACTTTTGAACATATTTGTCACGGCTGGGTATCTCACTCTTACTGCATCGATATAATGGCCACGATTATTAAATCATACGAACCGACTTTTTGGGATAAGCTCTACATCCCTGCTTTGGTAAAGGGGTTGATGGTGACGATCAAGCATTTCTTCAGGAGAAAAGTAACGGTTCAATATCCAGACGAACATCATATCCCACCGCAAGGATACCGTGGTCTCCACCGCTTGAATAAGTTTCCGGAAGGTCGGATCAAGTGCGTAGCCTGTGAAATGTGTTCTGCCGCTTGTCCTGCGGACTGCATTCACATAATTCCTGGTCCTTCACCATGGGATGAAGGAAAAGAAAGATACCCTGTTCGGTTTGATATCGATTTGTTACGGTGCATTTTCTGCGGCTTTTGTGAAATGGCATGTCCAGAGGAGGCAATTGAGTTAACGGAGATTTATGATTTTTCTGATTATACGAGGGAAGACCTCATAATTGACAAAGATGGGTTATTAGAGGTTTACGAATTAACCAAAGACCAGAACTATTATTCGCGAAAAAACGATAGCCAAGAGCCCCAGACATAGACATCAGACAGATCTAATTCCAGAATAAAATGTCGCTTGCACTCCTATTTTATCTAACTGCTTCAATAGCCGTAGGATCAGCGATCTTTGTGGTATTGAATAGGAATGCTGTTTACAGTGCCATATTGCTCGTACTCTGTTTTTTCGCTCTTGCGGTTCTTTATCTACTGTTAGAGGCTTATTTTCTCGCTGTCCTTGAGGTATTCATCTATGCTGGCGCAATTATGGTTCTTTTCTTATTTGTTATTATGCTGCTCAACTTAGGACGCGAGGATGCTCTACCACGCTTTATACAATTACAGCGCGCTTTATCCCTGCTGATGGTTGTTCTTTTCTTTTTCGGGATTTTCCTGATCATGTTGAATGGACCTGGGGTATTGCATCAGCCGGTTGAGAAATTTTCAGCTGGAGGTATTTATTCGCTCGGAGAAGCTCTTTTTACTAAGTATCTGTTTCCCTTTGAAGTTGCTTCACTGTTGCTACTTGTTGCGCTGATTGGAACTGTGTATTTGGCTAAAAAGAAGATCTGATGGTCGTACCTCTCGAACATGTCATTGTTTTGAGCATGATTCTTTTTTCAATTGGTGTGTTAGGTGTTCTATTCCGACGTAATGCTATAACGATTTTTATGTCTATCGAATTGATGCTGAACGCGGTTAATCTAGCGCTGGTCGGTTTCTCTCGTTACTATAACAGTGTCGATGGCCAAGTCTTTGTTTTTCTAGTAATGACATTGGCTGCTGCTGAGGTGGCAGTGGGTCTGGCGATCATTATCGCTCTCTATCGAAATCGCCAGACAGTGAATATTGATGAAATCAATTTGATGAAGAATTAACAAACACTTATGGAAACTATTGTATCCATAAAACCTTTACTTGCGGTTCTCGTTTCTGCTGTAGGTGCGTTATTCATCATTTTTTTCGGGAAAAAACCGAATATTAGAGAATCCTGGTCCTTAATTGCAGGCGTGTTAAAACTGGTTATTGTACTATCCATGATACCCGCAGTGGTTTATGATAAAACGATAATTTCCTATTCCCTGTTCACAATCCTGCCTGGCATTGAGATTGGTTTCAGGGTTGACGCATTTGGTCTTTTGTTCGCAATGGGTGCTTCCTTACTTTGGATTGCAACTTCTTTTTATTCAATTGGGTATATGCGGTCTACTAATGAGCACTCGCAGACACGTTATTTTGCCTGTTTTGCAGTATCGCTTTCCGCTACAATCGGTGTTGCATTCTCAGCGAACCTGTTTACCATGTTTCTTTTCTATGAAATTTTGACGATCATTACTTATCCACTTGTGGCTCACAAGGGTACTTTAGAAGCGAAGGCGGGTGGCAGAAAATATGCTATTTACCTGCTCGGAGCGGCCAAGGCTTTTTTAGTCGCAGCTATAATTCTAACCTACAATCTGACAGGTACACTTGAATTTTCAAAAACTGGGATCTTTCCGGCAGTAGTTCAATCAGTAAATCCCGAATTGCTATATATAATATTTGTGCTTTTCTTTTTTGGGTTTGCCAAGAGTGCTGTAATGCCTTTCCACAGTTGGCTTCCAGCCGCAATGGTTGCTCCCACGCCGGTCAGCGCACTACTCCACGCTGTTGCAGTAGTCAAAACAGGGGTTTTTTCTGTACTTCGCATTATATTTTTTGTCTTTGGTGCAGACTTAATGATGGATATTGGTGTGGATGTGTTCGTAATCACATTTGCATCATTCACCATCATTACCGCTTCTCTCCTGGCCCTGAGCAGAGATAACCTGAAGGCGCGGCTGGCATTTTCAACCATCAGCCAGCTTTCTTATATTATTTTGGGTGCTGCTCTGCTTACACCAAGTGCAATGGTCGGTGGTATAATTCATATTACAAATCACGCCTTTTCAAAGATTACCCTCTTTTTCTGTGCCGGTTCAATTTATGTTTCAACTTATAAGACTAAAGTTAGCCAGTTAAACGGTATCGGGAAAAAAATGCCCTGGACAATGGCTGCCTTTGCAATTGCTACTTTGAGCATGATCGGTATTCCGCCTGTATCTGGATTTATTACAAAATGGTATCTTGTTATTGGTTCTTTAGAGCGCCATAGTTTGGTTGTACTTACTGTGTTGCTGGTGAGCTCGTTTCTGAATGCGGCATACTTTGTTCCAATTCTGTATAGGGCGTTTTTTAAAGAGGAAAATTCAAATTCCAAACACATTGATTCATCTGACGATGGCAGTCTAAAAGAAAACCCGTTTTTAGTGGTGCCACTCACGTTAACTGCGATAATAAGTGTTGTGCTGGGACTATATCCTGACTTTATAGTGCAATTAGCTGAAATGGTAGTCAAATGAAATTATTAGATATAATAGAAGTTCTTAGGACGAAGGCAGCTAAGAGAATTGCCTACGGTGCACTGATTTTACTCATTGTAGTGGATTTTATTATTCCTCGCCACGAGGTTCATTTTTTTGGAGATAATATACGTGGATTCTGGTCTTTATTCGGCTTTATCGCCTGTGTGCTCATTATTATTATATCCAAATGGATAGGTCACCTCGGTCTTATGCAGGATGAGAGTTATTATGATGAGTGAGATTTTTAACATTCAATTTTTACATCCCTCTGCATTTTATCTCCTAGGAGGACTATTTATCCCACTGTTCAAGGGTAAAATCAAGCAGGGTTACATGCTTTTTGTTTCTCTTATGGCCTTTTTTGCCGTAGTCGTTATGCCGCATGGTACATATGGTGTCTATGAATTTCTCAGCTGGAAGTTGACTTTTGGAGATGTGGATAAACTGAGTAAGGTCTTTGCTTATATTTTCACTATCATGGGTGTGATAGGAATAATCTATTCTATTCATGTAAAGAATGATGGTGAACATTTCGCTGTCTTTTACTACGTTGGCGGATCTTTGGGTGTAACATTTGCAGGGGATTTTCTCACTTTATTCTTATTCTGGGAAGTGATGGCCTTTTCTTCGGTTTTTCTGGTATGGTTTCGAAAGTCGCCATCTTCCGTTGATTCCGGATTCAGATATCTTTTATGGCATGTTGCCGGCGGCCTGATATTGTTGGCTGGAATAATACTACAGTACTCGATAAGTGGTGATTTATCAATCCAGTATTTGCCCTTTCACGGTTGGTGGCCTACAGATCTCCAGAGTTTGGCATCATTTCTCATTGTAATAGGATTTATTGTTAATGCGGCTGTTCCTCCGTTTGGCGCATGGCTTCCTGATGCCTACCCCGCGGCTACGGTTACAGGTGCCGTTTTCATGAGTGCCTTTACGACTAAAACCGCAGTCTATGCACTAATCCGGATCTGTGCGGGCTCTGAAATGTTAATCATCATGGGCGTTATTATGGCGATCTATGGTGTTGTCTATGCGGTGCTTGAGAATGATGCTCGCCGGCTCCTCGCATATCATATTATCAGCCAGGTGGGTTATATGGTAGCTGGTGTTGGTCTGGGAACCCAAATGGCTATAAACGGGGTTGTAGCACATGCCTTTTGTCACATCCTTTATAAATCCCTTTTATTTATGGGTACAGGTTCTGTTTTGTATATGGCAGGTACAGCGAAGTTGACAGAATTGGGCGGTTTATATAAAACTATGCCGCGAACGATGATTTATACAATAATTGGTGGTCTTTCCATATCTGCATTTCCATTTTTCAGCGGTTTTGTGAGTAAATCTATTACAGTTGCTGCTTTCGGTGAAGCACATTTGACTTGGGCATTTATGGCGCTAATGCTCGCCTCTGCAGGGACATTTCTACACACAGGTCTCAAGGTACCCTATTTTATCTGGTTTGGTAAAGATCGAGGTCTTAAGGCTAAAGAACCACCCTGGAATATGGAACTGGCCATGATAATAGGTTCACTTTTCTGCGTAGGACTTGGGGTATTTTATAAATCTCTTTATGCATTACTACCCTATCCCGTTCATTTTGAACCTTATACAGCATATCATATTTGGGAGACCTTGCAGGTATTGTTTTTTACTCAGCTTGGGTTTTTTCTGTTACTTAAAAAACTTTGGTGTGAAGATACGATCAGTCTGGATACAGATTGGTTTCTCCGCAAAGGGGCAGACGCCTTTTTGCGTTTTACAAAACCGCTAGCAAATATCGAATACAACTTCATCGGTGAGATTTATGAATATATTATTCAGAAACCAGTAATGGGTGTCGCTAAGATTTTTAAAATGGTAGATACGGTTATTGTGGATGGATCTCTCAATGGACTGGGCAAATTGACACTGGCCTGCAGCAGGAAGATGCAGAATGTTCAAAGTGGTCAGATTCAACACTATGCAATGGTTATGGTTGCAGGATTCATTGTATTGATAGTGATCATTATGGTGTTACCGTAAAAAGGTAAAAGATGGAAGGTATTATAATTAATAATCTTGATTATCCTGTATTGACGGTATGTACTTTTCTTCCGCTGGCCGGAGCCCTCATTATGCTTTTCCTAAAAAGAGGGCCTTTCATCAAATGGTTTGCGCTGACGATAACAGTTGCAACATTTATCATTTCGCTGCCTATTTACAAACATTTTGATAAAACAACCTACAAGATGCAGTTTGTTGAAATCCGTACCTGGATACCGGCATGGAATATAAACTACAAGGTAGGAGTGGATGGTATCAGTGTATTATTTATAATTCTAGTCGCAATTTTAAGCATCCTTTGTGTATCGGTATCATGGAAGGCAATCCAGGAAAAAACAAAAGAGTTTTATATTTCCCTTTTGGTAATAGAAACTGCAATGATTGGAATTTTTGTATCGCTGAATGTATTTCTTTTCTACCTTTTTTGGGAACTCACACTCATACCGATGTTCCTTCTGATAGGTGTGTGGGGAGGATCTCAAAGGATATACGCCGCAGTAAAGTTTGTTCTTTTTATGCTGGCTGGAAGCGTTCTTATGCTGGTTGGAATAATTGTACTTTACTATGCAGGTGGTAAGACATTTGATATACTAGAACTCTCTAGGGTGAGTTACCCCATAGAACTTCAATTATGGTTGTTCCTTGCCTTTTTTGCAGCCTTTGCAGTCAAAATGCCCATGTTTCCAATACATACCTGGCTCCCAGATGCCCATACGGAAGCGCCAACAGCCGGTAGTGTTATCTTAGCAGGCATTCTGCTTAAAATGGGTGCGTACGGTTTTTTAAGGTTTTCTTTTCCCATGTTTCCCCATGCGGTAAAAGTACTTTTTATACCACTACTTGTTTTATCTGTCACTGCAATAATCTACGGGGCCTATGTCACTTTGATGCAAAAGGACATGAAGAGGCTGATCGCCTACTCCAGTGTCAGTCATATGGGTTTTGTAACGCTTGGTCTTTTCACTTTAAACCAGAACGGTGTCGAGGGTGGCATCCTTCAAATGATTAACCATGGTGTTATAACGGGTGCACTATTCTTGTGTGTCGGGATGATTTATGAGAGAACCCATTCAAGGATGATTAAAGATTACGGAGGACTTTCAAAGACCGTTCCAGTGTATACTGTGTTTTTTACGATTTTTACTCTGGCAGCGATCGGTCTTCCGGGCATGAACGCTTTTGTTGGGGAATTCCTTATCATTAGCGGTGCTTTCAAAGCAAATATGATCATTGCGGCCCTTTCTATAATTGGTGTAGTTCTGGGTGTGTGTTACATGGTTTGGTTGTATTACCGGGTTGCTCTTAATGAAATAAATACCACTACGCAGTCCTCTCTTATTGATTTGGATTCGCGGGAAATTGCAACCCTTGCACCTTTGGTTATAATTGTTTTTTTAATCGGACTTCAACCGAATATATTATTGAGTTATATGCATGTTTCAGTTGAACACCTGCTTGAGCAAGTTCATAACTCTATACAACTTGAAAGTATTAACGCTTATGATCTTGTCAATTTAATTTCTGAAAATATTAAGGCTTTATTCAAATGGGTCTAACAAGCTTATCCAATCGTCTTTTTAGGAATTATTTAATGGTTTTTTATTCGGAATAATCCTGGTGAATTCATGGACATAAGTCAATTCTTCACAGCGGCTGATTTTATAGGGATTACCCCTGAAATTATTCTGACGGTTACAGCATTATTTGTCCTGACGCTGGAGATGGCTCATGTTTCCAGCCCTAGAATTTTATTAACGGTGGCAGCACTCGGATTACTTTTGGCCGGCGTTGTTGTTATTAATACCAGCGGCGATGAACAGATTCTTTTCGGAGGGATGCTGACCCTCAATCAATTTTCAATGTTTTTTGATTTTCTCTATATTTCCATCGGAATTGTAACGCTCATTTTCTCACAAGGATACTTGGAAAAAAGAGGGAGCACATCCCGAGGAGAATACCCAGCACTTATTCTTTTTGCGATTATCGGTATGATGTTGATGACGCGAGCCAATGACTTGGTAATCGTTTTTCTTGGGTTAGAACTCCTTTCGCTCTCACTATATGTTTTGGTTGGATTTCTGCGCCACGATCGACTTAGTAATGAATCAGGGTTGAAGTACTTGTTACTTGGCGCCTTTGCCACTGGTTTTTTTCTATTTGGTGCGGCGCTTACTTATGGCGCAACAGGCACAACTAACTATAATGGGATCGTTTTGGCGATTGCTAACGATACCATCCTGTCCAATGTGTATCTTTCACTAGGGATTGGGTTGTTGCTTATTGGCTTCGCATTCAAGGTTGCATTGGCGCCTTTCCACATGTGGTCTCCTGATGTGTATCAAGGAGCTCCAACCACGGTAACTGGGTTTCTGTGTACAGCACCTAAGGCTGCCGGATTTGGTGCATTATTGATTTTGTTTAAAAATGCTTTCGTGGAAATCCACTATCAATGGCAGGATATTTTCTGGATTTTGTCTGTTCTAACCATGACCGTAGGTAATCTTTCCGCATTGGTGCAGCACAATGTGAAGCGAATGCTTGCTTTTTCTAGCGTTTCCCACGCTGGGTTTTTGGTAATGGGAATATTAGTACTAAATGAGACTAG
>CAJXWT010000089.1 GCA_913062595.1 uncultured Fidelibacterota bacterium | reverse complement strand
CGACCCTTTGTACCGGCCATTGTAACACGTGTGTAGCCCTGGACATAAGGGACATACGGACTTGACGTCATCCCCACCTTCCTCCTGGTTATCCCAGACAGTCTCATTAGAGTCCCCGGCCGAACCGCTGGCAACTAAGGATAGGGGTTGCGCTCGTTGCGGGACTTAACCCAACATCTCACGACACGAGCTGACGACAGCCATGCATCACCTGTAATTATGTCTTTGAGCAAGCTCGCAGAGGGCTTTGCTTTCACAAAGCTTTCATAAATATGTCAAGCCCAGGTAAGGTTCTTCGCGTTGCATCGAATTAAACCACATGTTCCACCGCTTGTGCGGGTCCCCGTCAATTCCTTTGAGTTTCAGCCTTGCGGCCGTAGTCCCCAGGCGGAGTACTTAACGCGTTAGCTACGATACCGAAGGGGTCGAATCCTCCGACATCAAGTACTCATCGTTTACGGCGTGGACTACCAGGGTATCTAATCCTGTTTGCTCCCCACGCTTTCGTCCCTCAGTGTCAGTATCGAGCCAGAAAGCTGCCTTCGCCATTGGTGTTCCTCCTGATATCTACGCATGTCACCGCTACACCAGGAATTCCACTTTCCTCTCTCGAACTCTATCCTTGCAGTTTCGATTGCAGGCCACCGGTTAAGCCGGTGAATGTAACAAACGACTTGCAAAGACACCTACGGACCCTTTACGCCCAATGATTCCGGACAACGCTAGCACCCCTCGTATTACCGCGGCTGCTGGCACGAAGTTAGCCGGTGCTTTCTTGTGAGGTACCGTCAGACTTGAAAACTATTTGCATCCAAGTTATTCTTCCCTCACGACAGATCTTTACACTCCGAAAAGCTTCATCAATCACGCGGCGTTGCTGCGTCAGGCTTTCGCCCATTGCGCAAAATTCCCCACTGCTGCCTCCCGTAGGAGTCTGGGCCGTATCTCAATCCCAGTGTGGCTGATCATCCTCTCAGACCAGCTACCGATCATCGCCTTGGTAGGCCGTTACCCTACCAACAAGCTAATCGGACGCAGGCCCATCCTAAAGTGCTAGCCGAAGCCAGCTTTAACAACAATGTCCCGAAGGACCCGCTGCATTATCCGGTATTAGCTCCGGTTTCCCGAAGTTATCCCAGTCTCTAGGGCAGGTTGCCTACGTGTTACTCACCCGTTCGCCAGTTTAATAGTTTTCCGAAGAAAACGTTCTCCTTGACTTGCATGTGTTAAGCACGCCGCCAGCGTTCGTCCTGAGCCAGGATCAAACTCTCCATTGTATGTTTGATTCTGTTCTATCGATTTGTGTCTCAAATTCACTGACGAGTCACGCATACCAAATTTTCAAATAACAAAAGAGCTCTGCACAAGCTACGCAAAGCCCACAAAATTACTGACTTAATATAAGGTAAGTCAATACCTATATAGTGCATATTTTGACTATTTTACTGGGTAATAAGCTCCGGCTCCGGGAAGTCCATGAAACGGTCAATTGCTATTTTATTGGTAACTTTGCCAACGAATCGCTCCACTCGGGCACGGTTGGCTTGATCTACATCAATCCATGTCTTCCATATACTGCCGATGTACAAGCCCAAACCTACAACTATTGGTGGAATCAATATTTTAACATTTTCAGAAGATAATTTTATACTCTTTGGGAATTGATATCCCTGTTGTTGTGTAAATGTATCATCTTCTGTTTTAATACCATTTGATAAAGGAACAACATTTTGATTTGATTGGTCAAAAGCCAAATATCCTGATTGTGTCAACGTAGCAGATGAAAGCATTGATGAAATAAGCACCATGGATGCCAACATCGCGCCAGCTGATTCCCACTGTTCTAAATAGGCATGACCTCCCCCAGGAACAAGCGAAGCCACCAGAGAAAGCCATTTATTCCTTAAAGGCACATTCGCAGACGCGTCAATCGCTTTAAACATCGGTGCCAGTCGTTTGGAATAATAGGGGTGGTCAAATTGTTCTTCTGCTGCTAAAAACGACTGCCGGGCTTCAATCCATTTCAGTTTTTGGAAAAAGGCATAACCGCGGAATGTAAGATCATATGGATCTTCTGATAATTCTGTTTTCTCCAATATTTGATCATATTCTCTTGCTTCTAACAGTAAATACATTTTTCGGTATTCAGCGGCTCTGAATACCATATCCGCACTATTTGACATTTCCTGGGTGCGTGTATAATACAATTCAGCCAAGTCCGGATTTTCAGAAAATTCATAACTCTGGGCGATATAATAATAGACAGCTGTTTCCAAGCTGTCACCAGGATAGCGGTATAAATACTGAAAAAGACTTAAAAGTGCTCGTTCGTGGAAACCTTCAGTTAAAAGAAAATCACAGAATGAAAGTAGCTCATGTTTCTGGAATTGAGTATAGTCCTGCCAGTCATCCTGAGCCTGCTGGATGGAGCGGTACTGGTCCTGCCCCAATAATGAGGAAACTAGCAACCCAATTAATAGTATGTTTTTTATGTGCATAAAAAAATTCCCCTGACCTCAAGGACAGGGGAATTTATACACATTGAGTTAAAGTCTAAACTGTTTAGCGCAGCAATAGCATCTTTTTCTTGGCTACATAATCACCGGCACGCAACTCGTAAAAATAAACACCGGAAGCCACAGAATTTCCATTGGCATCCAGTCCGTTCCAATCCAACACATGGTGACCGGCATTCATATACCTGTTAGTAAGCACATTCACCTGCTGTCCCAATAGGTTATACACAACCAGTTTTGCCATGGCTTGTTCCGGCAGGTCAAAAGCAATGCGTGTTGTTGGGTTGAAGGGATTAGGATAATTTTGCGACAAGCTGAACACAGTTGGCAATGCATCATCCCCGATACCCATTTCAGATGTATTAAAGGTAACAGCATTATCTGAATCAGGATAGTCACAGGTGACATCCAAAAGATCCGGCGCCATGGATGTACCTGGCAGCCTTACGCCATCCAGCCAGAACGTAATCGTCGCTGGAAGGCCTTCATGGCCATTGGGTGCTTTATAGGTCATGATATAGAGACTGCCTTCTTCACCATCGCCAGCTGTCTGGGCACGGTTCGTGCTGTAGGCCATCACTTTTACGTAATCATCAATTTCATTGCTCAACAGCTGCATGGCATTGGAACTGGTCACAGGATCACCGTTTTCATCAAACACATTTAGTAGTTTATCACCTTTATGCACAACACCCATATCTCCATATTCAAGTGCTGAACCGGCATCATGATACACATCCATTTGAATACCGCGGATAGGTTCATTATCAACCATTTTGACAATTAGTGTTACAGTGGAATCCTCAGGCATACCCGAAAGAGTGGCTTCAAACCCAAGGCAGGCACAGAGACCAGTGGCAATTACCTGTCCATAATTAGGGTTCGGAGTACCATCAGGCAGCAAGGTGCGGCTATCTATGTGATATGAAGAATCTGCCGGGCAATCCAATGCCTGTGCAAATCCAACAAAAAGTGCAAATAATATTACTAATCTTTTCATTTTATCTCCTGTGGGGAAAGTTACGGTAAAAGCTTTATTTCACCAATAACATCTTTTGTGAATGTTGCTGGCCGTTTAAGTATACATTCAGTATATATACGCCTGAAGCGGCCATTGCACCTAATCTGTTTTTTCCATTCCATTTAATGCTGTGATATCCAGATTCAACATCTGAATTCAACAACGTTGTTATCAAACGGCCGGATATATCATTCACAACTACTTGCATATGCCCTTGTTCTGGAACATCAATCTGTACTTTTGTGAATGGATTAAACGGATTGGGGAAATTTTCATGAACTTTAAACGACTGTGGTATGCCAGTAATTTCATCACCAATTGCCAAGGCAACCACCAGAATACTGACATCAATATTAAACTGACCAACGTTGGTTGAAATGGTTACTGTCCCAGTGTATTCACCATAATTCATAAACAGAGTACTGATATTAAACAGGATTAATTCAGTTGTATTGACGGCAATAGATCCGTTTTCGTTATTGATTGTCAACCATTCAATTTCATGACTGATTGTATAATCAATCGTAACATTTCCGGCATTGGTCAACGTTAGTAAATGAGTGGTAACTGTATTGGATTCAAGTGTATCTGACAAATCTGAAAAAGATAACAGCAAAGGCGACGCTTCCCCAGTACCACTTAATGAGACTGTAACTGCCGGATCGGTGATGTCATTTGAATTTATTATCAGCGACCCGCTGAACTGGCCTACTGAATCCGGAACAAAATAAAAGGATATTTCTGCTGATCCATTTGGTTCTATGGATAATTCAGATTCATCAATGAAGAAATATTCGTTGTCAAAATCAAAGCTGCTGATTTCCAGATCATCTGAACCAACATTGAATATTTCTAACGATACGAATGAGGTATCATTTACATAAGTATCATTAAAAGCAATTGCTGTCGCATCCAGCCCAATTTCAGGAAAGCCGGTAATATTCAATGTAGCTGAAACTGTGATGGAAGTATCTGGTGTTTCAGCTGTGAAAATAGCGTCACCATAATAGGTGCCACCGTATGTGGCTGTAGCATCAAAGTTAATGGTGACATCCAGATTACCATTCGCTGGGACAGTGATTGTTTCATTTGCAGTGGTCATCCAGACCGGCGCGACCGGATTTTCTAATAAACCTGGCCGGTATGTAGCCACCATGGCGTGCATCCTGTCTTTCTGCCCGGGGGTAAACTCCCATTGACAGGAATTGCTGGTATAGGTCATATAATTATGAACTGGGTCATTGCCCGGTAAAGTCGGGCAACTATCCAAATTATTATTACATTGCCACAAATAATCTTCATGATGAGCTGGTGTATCATCTACTCCATCATTACCAGTTGTACAATTATTATAAAATGTATGATTAAGCCCAAGATAATGGCCAACTTCGTGTGTGGCCACATCACCATCGTAACCGCCAGCATAGGGAAGTGTACGGTAATCAAGAACAATACCGTGCATATAACTGCCTTCTGGCCATTGATTTGGCAGATAGGCATAGCCGGCTACTCCATCAATAAAAATATTTGAAGTATAAACATTTAAATAATGGTACGAATCAATATTCAGAGCCTGTTTAGCGATGGCATCGTATGTATCGTACATATCATTAAACCAGTCATTGTTCACTGTACGGTCAATGATATCCAGTGTAAAAATAAAATCATGATCAGCAAAGGTATTATTCAACCATGTTACCTGCTGGGCAATTTGCTGATCAGATATATTACCCACACTGTTGTCCTGATGTATCACATGCCAGGCAATTTTCACATTTACAATACTCCTAGAGTTACGAGATTGCCGCTCCAGCCAACGCTCAACTTGGTCAATCGTTACCAGCAAATCTTCAGGATTTGGATCGGGTGTACCACATATCAGATCTTCAGAAAATCCAAGTTCACTTGGGACATCCGGGAGTCGAACATCATCCTGACCTGATAAGCGCCCCAAAGGTGGAATCCATGTCTGGTCGACCAAAGTTATGGTTAATTCCACATCACTTGATGTATTGTTGGTGAAAGTAATTATACGATCAGCGGATTCACCATAGTTTAAATTCTGCAGCAATGTATCCTGGGATACTTCAATATCATCTGCAAGTATTATACTTGCGGATGCAAATAATAATAAAGTGAATATTTTTTTCATATTGTAACTATTTGATGTAAATCATTTTTTGGTTATGATGGTATTTTCCAGCGTCTACACGCAGGATATATATACCTGCGGAAACAGGGCTGCCTATGTCATTTTTACCCTGCCATGTTAAATCATACACACCGGTGTCCAGTTCAGAATTGAGCAGAGTTGCTATCCTGCGACCTTTCAAATCAAACACAGATGTGGATACGTTTGAACGGTCCGGGATTGAAATTGTAAAGCGGGTCGATGGATTAAAAGGATTGGGGTAATTAGCGCTTACAGCAAATTTCATTGGTATTGTTCCGTCACCGATACCCAACGGTTCTAATATTACCATCTGTAAATATATTAATATTGATCCCAAATTCGAATTCAAATAAACATTGCCTTCATACAATCCTGGAGACATGAATAGACTGTTGAGATTGAAGGTTATGAATTGTGATTCACCATTTTCCAACGAACCATCCCCGCCTAGAACTGTCAACCAATCTACCTCATAATCAAATTGGTAGGTTAGCAGATTAGTTCCTGAATACGTCATTTCCAGATAATTGTTGGAAAATTCATTGGGGAATAAAGTATCTGTTAATGCTACGAAACTCAATTCCAAGTTTGGTATACCGGTGATTTGTAGATATGAAGGCAGTAAAACAGTCGTATCTATCGACGATTCTTCAAAATAAACATTTGCAACGTAGTCACCCCCTATAAGATCCGTTCCATCAAAGGTAAACACCAGATCTAAAGAACCATTAGCAGGCACTTGAACCACATCAGCTGTAGTATAAATCCACTCAGGTGCTATGGGATTTTCCAACAACCCGGGGCGGTAAGTGGCGATCATATTCTCCATACGCTCGCCCTGGCCATCAGTAAATTGATTTAAACAGGCATCATCGGTGTAAGTCATATAATTATGAACCGGATCCATGCCGGGATCGTTAGGACAGGTATCTGTATTGTTACAGCTGTAAATATTATTGCCATCATTCTCCTGCGGCGTATCATCCACATAATCGTTATTTACACTGCAGCCGTTCCTGAAGGTATGATCCAAGCCCAAGTAATGACCCACTTCATGGGTAGCAGTATCACCTGCATTATACGGATAAGCTGTCCCTCCTGGGAGGCAAGAATAAAGTAAACATACACCATGCATATAACTGTTTTCCGGCCATGAGTATGGCATGTATGACCAACCCAAAAGTCCCGGCATATTACCAGTATAAATATTCAAATGATGTACCGGGTCGACATGTAGCTGCTGTTTATATGTACTTTCATATTGTTCCATATCATTATACCAACTGTCATTCATCGTATAATCAACACTCACGAGGGTAAAGACAATATCATAAGGTGCATAGGCATCATTGAGGACTTCTATTTGGTCTATGATCATATCATTGGAAATATTGCCTGCTCCATTGCTGGCATAAATCACATGAAATGCTACCTGAACGTTAACCATATTACGGCTAATCCGGCTGTGGGATTTATTATTCTCAATTGCGTTTTGAACTTGAGATAACACATCATTTGGTGTTGGCGCTGTTCCACAGCGCACACCATCTACCCAATTACCATTTTCATCTTGATACTGGACATCCGATACCATATCTCGAACAAGTGCCTTGCTTTCAGGTGCAAAGCGGTCAGCATAAAAAGGTAGCACACTGATTGCTGTAGGTTGCTCTAGTATACTGATGTCCAGATTTACGGGGAAGGCATTGCTGTTGGTTATGGTAACAGTTTCTGTTGTTACTTCACCAAATTGAATTGTAGCAGTTAATGTATCTGGAGAAATGGTAATGGAATTGGCAAGCAACATCCAAGGGATGCTGATTGCAAATAATACGTTGTAACTTTTATTCACTTAATGTTATTAATGTTGGAGGGCGCTTGTAAGCACCCTCCAATTTGAGTCTATTTAAGCAGTACTAGTTTCTTCGTATCTGTATAGGTATGACCAGCATCAGAGACAGCCGTCATTCTGTAAAAATACATTCCTGAAGGCAAACCGCTGGCATTCAACTGGTAACGATAATGACCGGCATTCAGGTTTTCATTATTCACCACTGTTCTTACTTCTCGTCCTGTAAGATCAAATACTGCCAAGTGCGTTTTGGCAAATTCCGGTAATTCAAAAACAATATTCGTCACCGGGTTGAATGGGTTTGGATAGTTCTGCTTCAATGTAAAATGTTCAGGAATAGTATTTACTAAATCATCATCAATTGCCAGTACACCTGAATCCACATCAGCACGTACCATGAAATCTCCATCTAAGTAAAGGTAAGCCCATTCTCCATTTGTACCGACCGGAGGAGAACCATCCACATTAATATAACTGCGGAAATCAGGATCAGAGAGGTCAATACCGATGGGTGGAGTATTGGATGTTTCTTCCCAACCTACGTAAAAATCGCCACCACCGATATAAATATGTAAACTGGACATGTCTTTTACATTCCAGCCCTGGGC
>CAJXWT010000088.1 GCA_913062595.1 uncultured Fidelibacterota bacterium | reverse complement strand
AAGATTCGCCGCTTTGTGGCTGTGGATGACTGCGGCAATATCATCAACCCCATGATTGTCGAAGGTCAGATTCATGGTGGTTTAACCATGGGATTCGCTCCTGCCCTGCTGGAAGAAATTTCCTATGATGAAGAAGGAAATATGACTGGTGGTAGCTTCATGGAATACTTGGTACCAACTGCTGTTGAAACTCCTCATTGGGAAACGGATAAAACATGCACACCATCTCCTCATCATCCCTTGGGTGCTAAAGGTGTGGGTGAATCCGCAACCGTAGGCGCGCCGCCGGCCGTAGCTAATGCTGTTGTGGATGCTTTATCACACCTTGGAGTAAAACATCTGGATATTCCCATCACACCGGAAAAGGTGTGGCGTGCAATCCATAAGCGGGACGCTACCTAAAGCTTAAAAACAGAGAAAGCGCATGAAAGTTAAAATCTCAAAAACCTTTTCTATCCGTGCGTCCATAAATGATGTCTGGGATTTCATGACCGATATTAAAAGTGTTTCAACTTGTATTCCCGGAGCACAATACAATGAATCCCTAGAAGATAATGAGCATTCAGTTATGCTAACTGTAAAAGTAGGTCCAATTAAATCCAGTTATCGAAGTAAAGTTGCTATTAAATCCCTTGATAAATCAAACTATACTATGGAAATAGAAGGAAGTGGTACGGATACAAAAGGTAAAGGTGGTGCGAATATGGAAATGACTGGAAAACTAATAGATAATGGTGACGGGACTACAGGAGTGACCGGTGAATCAACGGTCACAATTCAGGGCATGCTAGCTCAATTTGGTTCACGAATGATAGAGGACGTCTCTAACCAGCTATTTGTCCAATTCACTGAAACTTTGTGTACAAAATTAGAAGGAAATGGTAACAATATTGAAAGTATTAAATCGAAGTCAGATAATACGTTAAGCGGTACTGCTGTAGCCGGGGCAGCCATAAAGGGTGCTGTTGGGAGAATCATGGGTGCATTTAATAAAAAATAATGGCAAAGAATTTTAACTGGATACAACGTATAGCTGAACTTGAAAAGGCGGGCAAACCTTTTGCAATTGCAACTGTTATTGATACTGTCGCACCTACATCCGCTAAACCTATGGCAAAGGCAATTATTAACGTTGATGGTAAATTAGAGGGCTGGATAGGCGGCGGTTGTTCTCAAGATATTATTATAGAAGAAGCGCTTAAATGCATCAATACTGGGAAATCCGTTCTAATCCGACTAAGTCCCAATGAATTAAATGATGAAACTCATTCCTTTAAAAAAAATTTTCTCATGGCCTGTGAAAGTGAAGGAACGTTGGAATTTCATCTTGAACCAGTATTACCAATGAAAAAAATGATAATATATGGCACTACACCTTCAGCGGAAACTCTAGCGAATATGGGCAAATTATTGAACTACGATATATTGGTAATGGGTAATAACGCCGATAAATTATCATTATTAGATGGTATAAATACTCGTAATGAATTTGAATTAATTGATGGTGCTTCTTATGCAATTGTAGCCACCCAAGGAAAAGGTGATATGCGGTCCATTCAATCAGCAATTGCTTCTGATCCCGAGTACTTGGCACTCATTGCTAGTAAAAGAAAAGGCGACAAGTTAATGAAACGCCTCTTAAAAAAAGGGACAAACAAAAATGATTTGGAAAAAATTAAATATCCTGCTGGGCTTGATATCGGTGCACTCACACCCCAGGAAATAGCAACTTCAATTATGGCTGAAATAATTCAAGTAAGTAGACCGTACCTTGAAGAAGAAACGATTGTGGATTTTATGAAAGTAAAAGAAGGACAGGAAAAAGACCCTATTTGCGGAATGGGTGTTGATACGAAGAATGCTGAGCATCTAACTGAGTACAATGGTGAAAAATACTATTTCTGCTGCAGTGGATGCCTAGAAAAATTTGAATCTGAACCTGCAGTTTACGTATAAAAATTAATTTTTTCTTAGAAGACCATTCTAATATCTGGTCTCTGAGCTCTTTTTAGTTTATTTATTCGATCGCGGTTGGAACGCTTTCCCAATTCCAAGACTATGCAGCGTTTCTTTAATTTCATCTAGGATAGCAGGATCATCAATCGTGGGTGGTATCGCAGCTTTCCCTTCATCTGCCAAACTGCGGATAGTTTTTCTCAGAATTTTACCTGACCTGGTTTTGGGTAATCTTTTCACAATTGCAGCCTGTTTGAAATTCGCAATGGCACCAATATTGCTGCGGATAATCTGTACCAATTCAGGCACTAAAACATTATTTTCAATTGTGTACCCATCCTTAAGTACAACAAATCCAGCTGGGACCTGCCCTTTCATTTCATCCTCGATGCCAACCACAGCACATTCTGCCACGGCCTCGTGGCCACCAATCAATTCTTCCATTTCGCCGGTGGACAATCTGTGGCCAGCGACATTAATGACATCGTCTGTTCTTCCCATTACAAATACATAGCCATCCTCATCCTTATAGCCGCCATCACCGGTCAGGTAAAAACCGGGGAAATCTGAGATATAGGAATTTTTATACCGCTCATCATCATCCCATAAAGTAGGCAGACATCCGGGAGGCAGTGGCAGTTTGATGACTATGCTTCCTGTGTCGCCTGTTTCAGTTTCCTTTCCATTTTTATCCAACACTTTTACATCGAATCCCGGTACAGGTACTGTGGCAGATCCCATTTTTATTTCTTTCAATTCCATGCCCAGCATGTTAGCGCAGATCGGCCAGCCCGTTTCAGTCTGCCACCAATGGTCAATCACCGGACAGGCCAACATACCGGTTAACCATTCATAGGTTGGCGGATCAAGGCGTTCACCGGCAAGGAATACAGATTCTAATAATGACAAATCATAGGCATCTTTATAATTCCCTCTGGGATCTTCTTTCTTAATAGCCCGAAAAGCTGTTGGAGCTGTAAAAAAGGATTTTACCTTGTGTTCTGACATTACCCTCCAGAAGGCGCCAGGATCAGGTGTTCTTACTGGTTTTCCTTCAAAAAGGACCGTGGTACATCCACGAATTAAAGGAGCATAAACAATGTAAGAATGGCCTACAATCCAACCCACGTCTGAAGCAGCCCAATACACATCCCCTGGATTCACATCATAAATGGCTTCCATACTGTAATTCAGTGCAACAGCATGACCACCATTATCGCGTACGATTCCTTTGGATTTTCCCGTCGTACCCGAAGTGTAAAGTATATATAAAGGATCTGTAGCCTGTAAAGGGATACATTCATGGGGACTGGCCTGATCTAGGAGTTCCTGCCAATTGTGGTCCCTCCCTTCTACCATTGTGCAATCAGCCTGAGGACGCTTTAGAATTACTGTATGTGCCGGCTTATTTTTTGCGGATTCAATAGCAGCATCGAGAAGTGGCTTATACGGAATTACATTTGTGAATTCGATCCCGCAGGTAGCGGAGACAATCACTTTCGGTTTGGCATCATCGATCCTGATCGCTAGTTCATTGGAAGCAAAACCGCCGAACACGACTGAGTGAATCGCACCTACTCTCGCACAAGCCAACATGGCGATAACTGCTTCAGGTACCATAGGCATATAAATGATAACACGATCTCCTTTTCCAACTCCAAGATCCACCAATGCACCGGCAAAAAGTGCAGTCTGTTCTAAAAGTTGATCATAAGTAAATGTCTGTTTTTGATCTGTTACAGGAGAATCATAAATAAGTGCAGGCTGGTTCCCCCGGCCATTGTTCACGTGTTGATCAAGTGCTAGATAGCATGTGTTAAGGGAACCACCCTCGAACCACCGATAAAAACCACGTTCATCCTGCGTTAGTATTTTTTCCGGGAATTTAAACCAATCTATCTTTTCAGCCTGTCTAAACCAGAACTGTTCTGGTTTTTCTATTGATTGGCGAAAATCACTCGAGTAAGACATTAGCGTTTCCTCGCTGCACTATTTCGTCTTGATATACCACAACAACAGCGGCGGCAGGTGCTTCCGCTTCCGGTAACATCTACGTTATATTTCTACTCTTTTCTTGTGGTTTTTCTTACTGCCAGATTCCAGTTACCACGAACTGTATGTAACCTGTCCCAATGGCGCACACAATGAGCCAGTAGCCGACAATATTCCCCTCTACTTTTCCTGCCAACAACCTGTTGAACAAGAGCACTAGAATGCCATATGCAGCAAAAGTCAGAAAAACAGGATCGGTGAATGCTGTTCCCCCTCGAAACATTGCCACAAGGACTACTACTTGGTTTAGGAAAACGAGAAGACACAGATTCCCTAATGGTCCAGCGGCAAGTCCCTTGGCCTGCATAAAATAAAAGCCAAGGAGTACGAGGCCGTACATTCCTGTCGTCATAGATAGAAGGGCGCTGTCTGGTTGAGTCCAACCAAACCAGATGGCAGTGATGATTAACCCGAGGCCGCCATATAGACTGCCCACCGTGCCAACCATCGGCCCATCATTTTCATCTCCTTTCAGGAGGTTCAGCGCATTCGCCCACAAGGCGAAGTTGAGTGTTGTCATTCCAAATGCTAACATAGATAATCTCCTTTATTTAGTTGTTTCAGAAATTCCGCACAGGTTATTATCGGAAATGGATGAGGAAAACCTTCTCATCTCTGTCAAAAACCTGCGATGATTCTCAAGCGATACCTAGCTCAGCCTTTTTGGCATCTACATCAATGCCATGCAGTCTGGCAAGGTTTTCTCCAAGAATTTTCCGTTTGGCCTGCTCTGTAAGCGGCGGATAACCGTATTCTGTAGTGAGATCTTCGGGAAGCTCCAAGTTCCAGAACTCCTCCAAAGCCCATTGGGGATGCCAAATGGGAGCTTCACCACCATAGATGACCTTGTCCTCGCCGCACCACCACATCAACTTGGCCATCACCTCCGCAAAGACTCGCGGATGGCGGCCGATAAAGTTGAGTGTCGCCGCGATAGAGGCGTACAGGTTCGGATAGCGGATCAGCTGCCACAGAACTTCATCCAGCCACGGTAGGCCGACGTGGAAGATGATGAAGTTTATATCCGGGAAATTGGTCGCTGCACCATCCATATCCCAGGTACGGGTATGCTCAATTGGCTGGGGCCCTAGAGGTACACCTTTGTGTACGCCAATCAGGTTTATACCCAGTTCCTGTGCTTTTTCAAACACGGGATAGGCTATGCGAGGGTCATCCATCCGCCAGGGAAAGGGCTGACCATAGTCGTAACGGACATTGTAGAACTTGAAGGCTTTGGCACCGAACTCCTTCACCTGAACTTCCATAAGATCGAGAGCCTTTTTGCCTTCCAACGGATTTACTGATCCCCAAAACACTGCCCGGTCAGGGTGTTTCTGGGCCATCTCTGCACACTTCTCCCAAGGCGAGAGTCCGTCTTTGAAGAGATCGGTCAGCGGCAAGGGCTGTGAGACGATCATGTCTGTATCTGACTCTTCTATGACCATTTCGTAGATTTCATCCACGCTCCATTCGCGGAAGAAATCATCCCGATCTAATACCTTCTCACCCTCCTTTGTTAGAAAAGAATGAAAAGCATACAGGTGTTCATCAAAGAGATCACCTGCTGGACCAAATGCATTCGACTTGTCAAAGTTAAAAATGTGACACACACAGTCGAACACAAAAACATCTTTTGGTAATGCCATTTTATTATCCTCCTTTTTGTTGTTCTGCTAAACGTTTTTCTCTTAAAGGAATCAGTTCTTCCAAAGGAAGCGTCAGCTTTTTACGGGCTGAATCTGACAGCCTGTCCATAGTCCAAACCGGATCCCAAACTACGTTTACATTGACTTCGTCAACTTCCTCAAACTGTTCCACTCGCTCTTTCATCATTTGAAATAATATTGAGACAGAGGGACACCATCCGGTCGTTAATAGAATTTCAATATCAACATTGCACCCCTTTACCTTTACGTTTTCGATCAGTCCCATATCAACTACACTGATACCTCGGTCCTCACAACAGGGGTCATAGCAATCTCTCAGTGCTTTAATGACTTCACTTTTTGTAATTGCCAAGTTTTCCGCCTTTCTATTGGTTGTTTTATTCATCTTTTAATACATTAATTTTTGAAAAAAATAATTGATTCTCCATTAGGATATTTCCCTGACCACACGAAAACCAGTGTTGTGGCTTCCAGTCATGGGGTTTCCGCTCAGTCGTCTGGCGGCACGCACCCCCCACTCATGATCCATCCACGATCCTCCACGGAGGACCCGCCAACCATCCGCACTCAAAACTTCCCGGCCGTCATCAATTTGATAGGGATAATTAAAATGCAGGGAACTGCACCACTCCCAGACATTTCCCACCATATCTAGAACTCCAAACAAGCTTGATCCCTTTGAAAAACAGTTCACCGGGGTGGTCCAGCCAACCCCCAATTCCCAGCAATTACAGTTTTCCGCATAGAAGGAACTCCCCCATGGATAAACTGTATTTTCCGCGCCGCGTGCGGCTCGCTCCCACTCTACTTCCGTGGGGATTCTATGTTGAATACCAGTGGCCTTACTCATCCATTCACAATAAGCCAGGGCATCATGCCAGCTCACATCCACGACAGGATGATCACTCAGTGTTTCGGGAAATTCTCCGTTCCAGTGAGAAGGCCAACTGTTATCAGTTCGCTTTACAAACTGCTGATAGCCGAGGTTGGTTACTGGATACTTGCCAATCTCAAAAGATTTTACGGAAACAGAATGGCTATCATCCCCCTCTCCAATCAGGGATACACCGGCTGGAATTTCAATGAATTGTCCCGGATCTTGATAGTAAGACTGATCAGATTCCTGACTGAATGGGGTGTGCGGTAAAGAAGCTGAGGAAACGCCCGTTAGCGGTCCGCTACCACCAACGGGAAAGTTCGGAAAAAAGGGCGGGGATGGACCCTGCGGCATCAGGCCTCTGAAGCTGCTTCTGCTATAGCTCGTTTTGCCATTACACCGCAAAGATGGGTGCGGTAATTAGCAGAAGCCGACAGGTCACTGAGCATTTCTTGACCTTCAGCAACTTTTGCAGCTGCAGCCTCAACGGCATCATGCCCAAGATCAGATCCATTAAGAGCTTCTTCCGCTGCTGATGCCCGAAAAGCATGGTCTGCGGCACCTGTAACACCGATTCGGCAAGAAGAACAGGAACCATTTGATTTGGAAACTAGTGCACCTACTCCTACTACAGCATAACGTGAGGAAGGATTAAAAAACTTAGCATACGCTGCGCCACTCCCAGCACCTATTGCTGGAACCTGTATTTCCGTAATGATCTCTCCATCATTCAATGCCGTTTCGAAGAGGCCCGTGAAAAAGTTATCCACTGCGATAGACCTGCTACTGGTTACAATTGTTGCTCCGAGCGCCATTAATATACCTGGATAATCGGATGCAGGATCAGCGTGGGCCACATTTCCACCAATTGTCCCGCGGTTACGAACCTGCGGATCGCCAATCATACCTGCTGCTTCAGACAATGCAGCACAACCATCTTTGACCACGTCGGAAGTTTCGACTTCTGCGTGTGTTGTCAAGGCACCAATCCGGATCGCATCGCCATCCCGGCTGATTCCCTTAAGATCATCAATACCGGAAATATCAATAAGCGCTCCCGGATCGGAAAGGCGCAGCTTCATTGCCGGTATCAGGCTATGCCCTCCGGCTAAAAAACTGGCATCTGTATTGCCCTTGCAAAGGGATTCGGCTTCTTCAATTGATTTAGCCCGATGGTAATCGAATTTAGCTGGATACATATGTTAACCTCCATTCGCTTGAATAATGTTCCAAATTTTCTCCGATGTTAGTGGCATATCTATATGCTTAACATCGTAGTCTGATAAGGCATCCACAACTGCATTGACAACCGCCGGTGGAGATGAAATCGATCCCATTTCTCCAACACCTTTTACTCCCAATGAATTACTAGGAGATGGTGTTTCAATACGGTCTGAATTGATCATCGGAAAATTATCAGCCCTAGGCATGGTATAATCCAACATGGATCCGGTGACCAGTTGACCCTCATCATCATAGATACCATGCTCATAAAGAGCCTGTCCAATTCCTTGGGCAATGCCTCCTACGATCTGACCTTCTACCACCATGGGGTTGATCACATTGCCGCAATCCTCAATAGCAATGTATTTCTGGATTTCAATTTCTCCAGTATCTTTATTCACTTCCAC
>CAJXWT010000087.1 GCA_913062595.1 uncultured Fidelibacterota bacterium | reverse complement strand
ATTCCGGAGTAGCTCAGTTGGTAGAGCGAGTGGCTGTTAACCACCAGGTCGGGGGTTCGAGTCCCTCCTCCGGAGCATTAAAGCCTTGACAATTCAGGGCTTTAACTTTTTATATATCATATTGTTTAACCAAGGATTTTATATATGATTTATTTTTTAATAAAGGAGTATCAGACTCCATTTTAATACTTGTAGCAGCAGCAGCCCAAGTTGCAGCCTGTTCAGGTGTTAATGACAATCGCATATATACATAACTAGCACCGCATGTATCACCCCGGCCACTGCGGCCAACTATTTTTTTCGATTTGAATGGTTTTTGAATTATTTTATTGTTAGCATATACCAATATACCGTCCTTGTGTGTGATAATAATTTCCTTTGGTCCAAATGATGCAAGAGTTCTTGCACTTGCAATTAAATCAGTTTCTCCTGATAAAAATTGTGCTTCCACAGCATCTGCTTTCAAGTAATATACAATGTTTAATATTTTTTCTTTTTCCTTCCATACACTATTCATAAGTGTACCATCAACATTTTTTTTTCTAATAAACCCTTGAAGATCAATACCTATTAAAGATTTATTATTTCTTAAGCTCAAGATTGTTTCTTGATCAACTTCATCTCTAACAGAAGCATTAATTAAGAATATTTTTGAATCAATATCATCAAATTGATTGGCAGAGAATGATCCTGCTGACTTAGACATAATTAGCGTGCGATTGTCCCAATCATTAGTAGGATAAATTAATTTTATATGTGTTGAATCAGTAGTATATGTTGGGAATACATCTACTCCTAGATTTTCAAGATTTTTTATAACATGTTTATGATTTTTATTTAAACGTGTTATTGCAGCTGTTTTTGCACCTAGCGCAATTGCAGCATGTGCTCCATAATTAAAACCACCACCATCTACTTGTTTGGTTCCAGTAGCGGTGATAATTGTATCATTTGTATAATTACCAATTAGCGTTATATCATATTGCATATTTTCTATCCAAAAAGATTAATATTTGTTAATCCATTATTAAAGTAGGAAGCCACAAGACTAATTCGGGGAAAAAAGTTATCAAAAACAATGTAATTACATTCGCTATTAGAAAAGGAATAGCACCCCGAAAAATCGTATTTATACCAAGTCCTGAAATAATAGCACATACATTTAAACAATTGCCAACTGGCGGTGTACAAGCTCCTACAGCCAATCCGACGACCAATACAACACCAAACAATACCGGTGAAACACCAGCTTCAATTATACCGGGTAGAAGGACAGGTGTTAAAAGCAAGATCGCCGGGCTAACATCAATAAATGTACCGGTAGCAAGAATTATCAATATAACTAGAAACATCATTATAGTGGGTGGGAGCCCCATAGCAATAACAGAGTTTGCTATGAGTTCAGGAATGTGTTCAAAAGCAAGTATCCAGATAAATACTTTAGAAAATGCTATAATAATCATGATTTTAGCACTCATCATAATGGATGAACGTATTGCATCAATAAACGAACTGACTGTCAGATCTTTGATTATTATAAAGCCGATTATTGCAGCATAAAGAACACCCATGGCAGCGGATTCAGTTGGTGTAGTGATACCTAGGACGACAATACCTATTATAAAAATTGGCATAATAAGGATATATACTGATCTCAAGGTTTCAGAAAAAAAATCCTTAAGTGTAAAATGTTTGTTTTCTTTGGGATAATTTTTCTGCCTAGAAATCCATAAAGTAATAATCAGCTGTAATACACCCACTATAATCCCAGGAATGACACCACCTAAAAACATACGACCCACCGATACCTGAGCAGTAACTGCAAAAAGAACCATGGGAATACTGGGAGGAATAATCATACCCATAGTTGATGATGCGACCGTAAGGCCAGCTGAAAATTTTTCTGGATATCCTCTTTTTTTCATTTCAGGAATAAGAATTGAACCAATAGATGCTGTATCAGATGTAGATGAACCAGAAATGCCTCCAAAAAGCATACTGGACGCAACATTAACTAATCCTAATCCTCCGCGAAAACGACCAACAATAATCAAACAATAATTTATCAAACGCGAAGTAATGCCGCTTTTATTCATTACTTGTCCCATAAAAATAAAAAGTGGTAGTGCAATCAGAGCGTATGAATCCATACCAGCAAAAAGTCGTTGAGGTAAAACCTGTATAAGATCAGGTTGATATAGGAAAAAATACGCTAGAGTTGAAAGGCCCAAGGAATAAGCAATGGGAACACCAAGAATAAGAAATATGGTTAGACTGATTAAAAGTAAAAACAAATTAACTGTTATAATTTTTTATTTTTTATAGAGTCAGATGATAGAGTTGATGCAGAGTAAATATCATTACGAAATACTGATATAAGTGAATTCACACAAAAGATGATTGCAATTCCACAACCTATAGGAATACTAAGTTGTGCAACTGCACGAGGAAGCCCAGTAATAGGCATTGTATACCCCCCAGTAATATCAATCCATTGAAAACAATACCAGAACAATACAGCATTGATTGTAGCAATTAAAGAAAGTTGAATTATTTTCAGTGTTTTAACAAATCTCAAAGGTAGCATATCGGCAAAAACTGTTATAGAAATATGTTCGTTTTTACCTAATGCTATTGCTGCACCGATTGCTGTCGAATATATAAAGAAAATTATAACTATTTCATTCGCACCTGTTATGGATGTATTAAAACAATACCTCAAAACTACAAGCATTACCGTTATTCCGAACACAGCCAACAAACATAATGAGATCAAATCTTCTAGTGTCTGCATAAGTTTAGTGTGGAAATTTTTCATGGTATAATCTTCTTTAGTATGAACCTTGATTATGAATTAATCTATATTACCTAGCTGCTTCTCGAGCTTTGTCAATTTCTTCGAAACTAAAAGATCCTTGATCAACAAAATATTGATAGACGGGTATAACTGCTTTGCGGAAAGGCTCTAATTCATCATCTGTGAGATAATTTACTTCAAGATGTTGAGCAAGTTTTTGAATGAATTCAGATTCCTGTTTACGATTTAATTTATCACTTATTGCAATGGTCTCTCTTGCTACATCGTCAAATATTTTTTGTAAATCATTAGGTAAACTTTCATACCATTTAAGATTTACCATAAAAGGGTCTGGTCCAGTTGCATAGTTGTTGATCGTAAGGTAATTAGAGACTTCATAAATTTTAAAATCCCAGATATTCGATGGAGCATTATCCTGGCCATCAACAACTCCCGTTTGCAGAGCATGATAGACTTCAATAAAAGGTAATTCTTGAGGATTTGAACCAAAAGCTAATGCTGTCTGAACATATACCTCCTGCATGGGAACGCGCATTTTCATACCTTTAAGATCATTTGGGTGCTTAATAGGTTTTTTGTTGTTTGTATATGCACGAAATCCTTGGGATATACCGGTTGCAGGAATATGAAATCCGTTCTCCCTAGCCCCAATATTTATTTTCTGCATGAAAGAACTATTTACCAGCCGCAATGCTTGATCCCATCCATCTACAAGAAATGGAAGAGTAATAAGATTGAATTTGGGATTTGCGTCAGCAAAAAACCCACCACGTGTTCCTTGTAGAACTCCAGTCGCAACAAGGTCCATCAATTCTCTTTCATTTCCCAAAACACCACTAAAGAATAATTCTACCTTAATTTTATCTTTTGTTTTTGTCTCAAGTTGTTTTTTGAAAAAAAGCATAGATTGACTACGAATCGCGCTTTCAGGTTGTTCATTGGCATATTTGAAAATATATCCTTCTTCTTTTTTTGAACAGGAAGCGATAAATAAAAATAAGAGTAGTATGGTTATCTGTTTTATAATGGACATTTTATTTATAATAACAGATAAAGAAAAAATTTATAATTTTTCAATTAGGAAAATAACTCTTTAAACAACGTTATTGATGAATGAAACCCATCCTCAAAATTACCGTTTTTTGGCCGATAAACACTTTCCAGAGAAATAGCACCTTTATAATCCATTTCTTTAATTTTTTCAGCAATTTGTGATAAATATGGCGCCATTTGGCCTTTACCTAGTGCTACGCATTTAATACTTGCCTGATTGATTGAAACATTGACATCTTTCATATGGATATGTCCTAAATAACCTCCTGACATTGAATTGAAAGTATCCATACTTGGATTTTCTCCACAATAAAGGGCATTAGCTGGATCCCACAGGATTTTTAGATGGTCCGTGGCTAGATCATCAATAAGTTTGCAGCCAAGGAAACAAGATGTTATCATTGCATTATTCCCGGTTTCAACAACAAGCATAATATTTTCTTTTTTAGCTAATTCCACTACAGGACCCATTAATTCGACTAGTTTTTCCCAGGCTCCTGCGCTCACATTCCACTTCTCAGCGCCATCCTCTCCAAAAAGAACCATCTCCTTCCGAAAACTCATTATTCTAACCAGTGGTGCATTAAACTGCTGCGCCATTTCAATACACTGCTTCAATTTATCCATATGATGATTATAATTAGTGTCTCCTACTGTGACTTCGTGAACACCCAAACCAGCGAAATTATGCCGTGAAATACACGATACTTGCATATCATATTGATCAACGAGTTGTTTGGTTTTCTTAAGTTCATCAGTACTTAAATCTCCAACCTCTTTGTCACCTAAAAATTGTAATTCTGCTTGATTCAATCCATTTTTCTGCATCACTCTTAATGCATGTTCTAAGTCACGACTAATTCCATCCGTTATCACACCTAGTTTTGCCATTTTTCAGCTCCGTAATTATTCATTAAATATATCTAGTACTTTTTTGAATTATTCTTTTAGACTACCAGTGAACTTCAGTACCTGATATTTGCTCCAATAATTTTACAATAGACCAGTTATCCTCATCAGGAAACATAGATATACCTGCCTGGAATAATTCATAGGCAGCACCTGCAGTGAAAAGTGGAACTCCATTCTTTTTTGCCATATCCAAGCTTATACCCAGATCTTTGTACATAGTGGAAATGTGACTGCCGGTATTTTTGAATTTTCGATCCATGATAAGGCCAGCACAATTTTTAAATAAAGGACTTCCCACACCGCTGGCGCTAAAAACATCGTATAATGTTTGTCCTTTAATACCTGCTTTTGATCCCAGCACCAATGATTCAAAAATGGCTGTAAAAGATGCTCCAATAAAGGCCTGTAATGAAGCTTTAACAGTTTGGCCTTCACCAATCTCTTCACCAACGTGGAAAATATTGCTGGAAACGGCTTCGAGTATTTTAATGCAGTCATCAAAAACGCTCATTTTTGCAGCAGTCATGAGCGTTAGAGTGCCGTTATGTGCGCCATCCATCCCACCGGAAACAGGGCTGTCTAGCATCGCTACACCTTCTATATCTGCGATAGAATACGCTTCTCTGGCTTCTTCTGGAGTTATAGTTGCTGTTAAAATTATAGTGCCTCGATCTTTAAGGCCTGTTACTAAATCCGCTACAACCGCTTTAACCTGCTCTCCATTCATAACCATAACAAATACTGCATCGGTTTCTTCACCGACCTGAACAGTGCTGGTTGCTGTTGATCCACCATTTTCTTTTAATTTGAGTAAGCGCTTGTCATCCAAATCAAATCCGATAACAGAAAAACCGGACTTTATCAAATTTTTAGCCATGCCCATACCCATATTTCCAAGACCGATAACTCCAACTTTTTTCATTTAATTACCTTTTTCTAATTAAGTGTATAAAATCATTTACTTAAAATGGAACGTAGTAATTTTGAAGAAACGTCATTCTTATCATATGAACCTGCTAATTCTCCCATTTTTAAAATGTAAAAGAGATCTCCCACATCATAGGCATGATCAATGATATGTGACACAAGAACAATATTTATTCCCTGTTCTTTTAATAACACTAATTGATTGAGAACATTCGCAGATTCTTTTACCCCCAAAGCAGATGTGGGTTCATCAAGAATGAGAACTTTTGCACCAAAATAAAGCGCTCTTGCAATCGCAAGACACTGTCTTTGTCCCCCAGACAGTGTGCCTGCTGGTCGTTTTACATCATTAACTGTAACGCCAAACTTGGTTAGTTCTTGTTTTGTTGTACTAATTGCTAAATCTTTGTCCATAAATTTAAAATAATTGTTTTTTATTGGTTCATTACCGAGATAAAAATTGCGGTAAATACTCAGCATTGGAATAATTGCTAAATTTTGATAAACAGTGGATATGCCTGCATTTAATGCCTGCTTTGGAGTTGAAAAATTTACTTTTTTCCCGTTAACTAAATACTCACCTGAATCTGCAGTTAAAACACCAGAGATAATGTTGACTAATGTTGATTTACCTGCGCCGTTATCGCCCAAAAGACAATGAATTTTTCCTGGTTCAGTAAATATGGAGACATCATTTAGAGCTCGAACACTTCCAAAAGATTTATAAATATTTGTTAATTTTAGCTGACCGTTTTCAACCTGTGACATATTTTTTTCTAAATATTCCATTAATTAATACTGCGATGATTAGCATGATTCCCATAAAAACTTGGAACCAATCTGCATCTGCACCTGCAAATATTATTCCCTGGCGTACCATTCCAAAAATCAATGCACCAATCATGGTACCAATAATTGAACCATAACCGCCGGTTAATAAAGTTCCACCAATTACTGTAGCAATGATGGCGGTGAATTCTTTTTGTTCACCTCTTAAAACATCTGCGCCCCCATAGGTTGTTGTTTGAGTCATGGCAATAAACCACGCACAAAAAGCAGTTACAATAAAAAGTGATATTTTTACTTTAAATACAGGGACACCCATCAACTCTGCAGTTTCCTTCGAAGCCCCTGTCGCAAAAATCCAGTTACCTATTTGTGTTTTATTGAGGAATACAAACGCAATGATTCCTAAAATAATCCACCAGAGAATCGAGATAGGGAATGCAACACCGCCAACTTGAACGTCATTATTAAAAATAAAAGCCATTATGTTGTAACCGTTTGCAGTTTCCAAACCACCAAGTTGAGTACGTCCAGTTATTATTTTTGAGCTTGCAATAGTAACGCCCCGAATGATAAAAAGCGAACCGAGAGTAATAATAAACGAAGGGAGCCCCGTTCTTACAACAATTATTCCATTTAAGAATCCAAGTAATAAAACTATTAATAGGGTAATTAATGCAGCTAATGGCATAGATATATCTGCATTAATAGTTAACAAAGTAACAGTCATACTGGACAACCCAATCATAGAGCCAATAGATAAATCAAATTCACCACTTATCATCAGTAAGGTTACACCAATAGCCAGAATACCAATCTCTGATGAGACTTGTAAATAAGATCTGGCGCCTGAAAGTGATAAAAAAGCTTCATGCCCAAAAATGGAAAAAAAGAACCACACAAATGCTAAACCTGCCAATGCACCACTTTCTGGCCGGTTAATAATTTTCTTAAAAGATACTATCTGGTGCCTCTCTTGCTTAGTTCTAAGATTTGTTGAGCATTTTCTTTCGTTATAAGGCTTGGGCCAGTTTGCAGCTCTGAAAATGCTGGTGTATTTTGATTTGTTAAATAGAGATAGAGGAAAACGATCGGTAAATATCCCTGTAAATATTGTTGTTGATCTAATGCAAAAACAACTTCCTCTTTCAATATACCATCAATTATTTCCGGGGTAAAATCAAACGTAGCCATTTTTATTCTACCGTCTTGATTAATCTCTTTCATTAATTTTAAAATTGGCAGAGCACCCAGCGGACCTAACGTTAATATAGCATTTGTACTAGGATTTGTATTTAGGTAGGACCTGACCAATTCTTTGGTTTCTGAAGGGTCAGCGGCGTCAATAGGAATTGTGGTAACATCAACACCATTTTGATTCAAAATATATTTGAAGCCTTCTTCACGATGATCTAAACTAATATTTCCTACTTCATGATTAATGCAAACTGCTTTATTAATATTATACTTTAATAACTCCTCAGCCGCTTTCATACCAGCTTCGAACTCACTTTGTCCGATATAGGTTAAGATATCCAATTCTTTACCAATGTCTTGACCTGAATTAATGGCAATAACCGGTATATTCTTGTCTATCGCATTCCCGATACTTTTCTTTAATGCTGCAATATCAGGTACCGACACAATCAATCCATGAGGTGCTGTAGCCGTTACCGCATCAATTATTTGAGCCATGGTTACCATATCAAAATTAGTGGGTGCTTGATAAATAAGATTTACTCCGAACTTTTCGGCGGCGGCTTCAGCACCATTTTTCACAGTAGACCAAAAGGG
>CAJXWT010000086.1 GCA_913062595.1 uncultured Fidelibacterota bacterium | reverse complement strand
CAGCCGGTATTGAACACGCCCGTGAAGTTCGTGACCTTATGGGCGGTGATTATTACCTGGATTTTGCCGATGATAATTTTTCAGCCGGGAAAAAAGTAGGTCTCGGAGACATCATTGCTTATCATAACGAAACCACTGTTGACTGGATAGGCTTTTTTGGACAAGCCAACTATGCCAGTGGCCCAATATCCGCTTACGGAATGTTTGGCATGTCAACCATTACCTACACCTACCAGGATCACTTCACAGTTGCAGATTTATTAATTGAAGCTGACCCAATTTCAGCGACGCAATTCAAAGGTGGCGCCATGTTTGATGTCAGTGATGACATAAGCGTATGGGCCAACTTTGGTATAAGCGAGAAACCGCCCATCATGGATAACGTCATTTATTTTGATGGTACAGTTGCATCAGACCCTGCGAACGAAAGTTTCCAGAGCATTGAAGCTGGTGTGAATTACCATGCGGGCAACATAGCTGTCAAGGCTAATTATTACATGACCGACTGGATTGATCGTAACCTTACAAAAGCAGTGTCTTCCGGTCAGGGTTCCAGTGGTGACACAGATGTCATCTTCCTCACAGGCGTGAACCAGAAACATAGCGGTATTGAGATTGAAGTTAACGCACAGTTAATGGCTATGCTGCGTCTTGATGCTGCTGTCAGTATCGGTGATTGGACATTTGATGGAGATGCCAACGGAAATTATCAAGAAGATCAGTTCGATAGCCTTGGAAATGTAACAGGACAAACTACAACTAATTACGACTATGCACTGGATGGATTAATGGTAGGTGATATGCCGCAAACAGCCTATGTTTTAGGTATAACGCTTACTCCGATGCCCGGGTTAACAGCACAAGTCTTATACAACATGTATGATGACAACTACTCAGACTGGGGTCCAACCGCTCGTGAATACAGCGGAGATGCTTCTGATGCAGATAGAGACCAAGTCTGGCAAGCTCCCGGATATTCCAGAATGGATGTCCACCTTACCTATGACCTCCCATCAATTGGTGGCATAAATCTCCAGGCCTTTGCACATATATTCAATGCACTTGATGATGTTTATGTGCAGGATGCTGTAGACAATAGTCAGTATAACGCCTACGGAAACAATGAAGGTGATGAAAATGGGAAAATGCATAAAGCTGATGATGCTGAAGTATTCCTTGGGTCACCAATGTACTTCAACGCAGGTATTTCAGTACATTTCTAAAACTAAATAAGCAAAGCTAGTGCTAATAAAAAAGCCCCGCTACCGGGGCTTTTTTATTTTCTGTTACAGTGCATAAATAAAACCGACATGAAACATGAGAAAGTTCATGGTCGCTTCCTCGTCCCTTGGATCGGCACGTAAATGCATCCCTCGTACACCAAAAACAGTTTTAATTCGTGAGTTGGAAAAAGCAGTGCTTACCAAACGAAATTCCGCACCGCCAATTAGGGCCAAAGCATTCACATTTTTTGGAAAGGAAGACGAAAGAAACATGCCCAACCCGCCAATTATATTAAGTCCCTGTACAAAATCCACAATCAGTGGATAGCTGGCCAAGGCATTAAACCCATTGAGATCCAGGTCATAGGGACCACCATTTGGGAGGGTTCCGTACATATACTCAAATAAGAAATTGATCTGAGATTGCCTAAACTTGAATGCCCAGGGCATTTTTGCGCCGATCAGGTAGCCGGGACCCCACAGCACTGTCTCCATATTACCGCCCAGACCATTAAACATTGGCAATGAACCATACAAATCTATGTTCATCATGACCAAGTCTTTTTCTTCCTCTTCCACGATAACTCTGTCTTTACCAACCTTTCTTTCTTTGACAGTGGTTACTTCTTCCTCTTCACCATAAATACCTCCTAAGCGATATTGGCGCCATAGTGCTTTTGCTTTGGGTACAATATGGCGACCGATTATTTCACCTTCCTCATTGGCAGTGGTGACAAGCACATCGTCCAGAATGAGATCCAGCCAAAATACATCCCGTGTGATCAAGGTACCACTCGGAGAAAAATAGTCCAATTGGGTAAGATATTTACTTTTTGCCAGATAAATATCGTGACTGCCCAGGTATGTGGTATCAGCCTGAAAATAACGGGCGGTTATCCGCTCAGTTTGATTTATTGTATCCTGCAGATCTTTATAATAAAACTTGTAATTGTAATACTCATATCCAATCTCATCATATACCCGCACAGATTTTGGGCGTCCATCTTCGATACTCTTGAAATCAGCCACCCAGTCTGGCCGCATTTCACTTGCTGGAGGCGCAAAAAGAATACTATCCAGTTGCGTAATCGGCATTTTCACATGAAAGGTCACTCTGTACGCAGACCTTGTGCCTTCCCGATTCCAGCGTAATTTATAGGTATATAACTTTTCACCAAGGCCTGTGTATCTGTCCACATAGGTTAACCGTCCACTGCGGCCAAAGGTAGCTTTATAATGGGGGACGCGACCTGCTTCCCATTCCGTGATCGCATTGCTCAATTCCCTTTTATAATCGTTCCAGTCAGTGTAATACAATTCCCTGGTCTGGACAGTATCCACAGGCAACCCCCGATCCCGGAAAGCGGGCACATATTCCACTTTAATCAGGTCCCCGCCACCATCGTAAGTTGCCTTGAAGTAAGCTCGCTTTCTGAGCTTCGAGGAATCAACGCCGTCTTTCAAAAGAATGGAACGGGTCAGATCCGTGGGGAAATACTTGACAATAGTGGTGTCAATAGATTGGCCCAGCAGGAAAAAAGGTATTATAGGATACAGGTAGCGAGAAAAGAGGACTATTTTCAATATACTATAAACTTAAAGTCCCCAGGTGATAAGTAACAGTAAAGTGAGGATCATTCCCGCCCTGAGCCAACTGCCGCTCAGTGTCTGGCGCTGGTATTCCTCAATCTCTGCATCGATCGCCCGATAACTCATTACAACGAGTTCTACGTTGCCTTCTTCTACCATGACATCCTGTTTACCCAGCCTGATAATGTCCTTCATTGCCCTCGTTGAAGGTCCTTTTTGCTCAGGGATACCATCATCAGGTGGGAAAATACTGACAGTGTGCCAGCCCGGCGTAACTGTCAAGGCATGTGGAAGAGGTGTTTTGCCAACGTAATACCCATCTACATAAACAGGAACACTATCAGTATCACATGAGATTGTAATTGCAGTATACCGCGCATGGTTATCCCATTTGACTGTTTGTCCGGCAAGGTTCACTAATAAGAGTGCCGATAATAAGACCGTCCTCATCTGCTTTATTTACGATCCAGCGGCATCGTCAATTCCTGAAGCTGTTTTTGTAATTCCGCTACTTCCAAAATTATTGCTTCTGTGTCGTGACCCAAAGACTCCAGCTCGCGCATTTTCAGCCTTGCAGCTTTGATCTGGTCCTTGATCAACTTACCTTTGATAGTTGCTAAACATTCTTGGATAATGAGTACCGGATCATCGGGGCTGACCTCATCAAACAATATCTCCGATACCAATTCTCGTTCTTGGCGATCATCAAATTCATCTATCACTGCAGATAGTTCTACACCTGTTTTTTCTTTGATCAATAAACCGCCGAGTTTTTTTAGGATAGGTTCATCGAATAATTCAAAATCCAGCGCTGACTTTACGACCGGAAATACTTCATCAAAGTGAAATGCCAAAGTACGGATGATTTCCAGCTGCGCTTTCTGAACAGCGGATGTAAACATTGGTTTATTCATCGCAGTTTGTTTTGAGGATGGGGTTGATCCTCCCTTTCTGCGTGACTGCTGTTTGAATAATCGAATGATCTCGACCTCGTCAACCCGCAGCTCCTGAGCCAATGATTTTAGGAGATCATCCCGGATAATACCATCGCTGATCCGCGCAATTTCACCAAGGATATCCTGCACTAATTGAGAACGGTCCGCACCGGATAAATTTTGTGCGTCCTTTTTTTCGAGGTGAAACAACAACAAGCGAATGCCAGCACCCATAGCTTCCTGAAAAGGACCGATTCCTTCATTTCTTACCCAATCATCAGGATCTTGATTGGGTGGGACTGCAATAACAAGTGGTTCGACACCGGCTTGCAGTAAGACATACCCCGCTCTGAGGGTGGCGTTAATTCCGGCGTCATCTCCATCGTAAGCCAGGTAAACTTTGGAAGCGAATTTGCGGATCTGGGCAGCATGTTGATCCGCCAGTGCTGTACCTGAAAGAGCCACTACATTGGCAACACCCACTTGCACCAGCTGCAGAAAATCAGTATACCCCTCCACTAATACCGCCGTGCCAAATTTGCGAATTGCATCCCTGGTCTTATGCAATCCATAAAACACCTCGCTTTTCCGGTATAAAGGTGTTTCTGGTGAATTAAGGTATTTGGCCGGGTCATCGCTATTAAATATTCGTCCACCAAAAGCAATCACTTTACCGGAGGGATGATAAATAGGAAACATGATCCTGGAGCGAAATCGATCACGCCACCCATGTTTCGTTTTCACGAAAAGACCGGACTTATCATATACGTCATTTTTCATATCCAATGGTTTAACTTTATTTGATAACGTATCCCATGAATCTGGCGCAAAACCAATCTGATACATCTTTAATACATCATCATTCAACCCCCGATCATGAAGATACTGAAGCGCTGCCTTCCCCCGGTCAAAATAAAGTGTGTTATGGTAAAGTTCCGCGGCTACATGGTGCGCCTGATACAAGCTGGAAAAAAACTCAGTACTGGCTGAACCTGACTCATATTGAACCTGGATGCCGTATTTCTCACCCAATTGCTGAACGGCTTCAACGAAAGTCACTTTTTCATGTTCCACAATGAAACTGAAAACGTTACCACCGGCACCGCAACCAAAACAATGGTAGATCTGTTTATCCGGTGCTACACTAAAAGACGGTGTTTTCTCAGAATGAAAAGGACATAAGCCAAAGTAATTCCGGCCCTTTTTTATCAGATCAACATACTGGGCCACAACATCATAGATATCGGCAGTATTTCTAATGCGTTCAATCGTTTCTTCCGGGATACGGGCCATCAGTTTTCTTTCCCCCCTGCTACTCGATCCCGTTTGATCATATTCTGAATAAATATTTCACCCTGCTGCACTGGATCAGTCAGGTGAAATATATCAATTATTGCATAACGAGTATTGGTAAACGTCTTTGATAAATAAGATTCCTTGCGAATAATGGAGGCCCACTTCTTCTCGGGAAATAAATCTACTGTCCAGTACAATAACATAAGGATAATCATGCCTTTTACCGCACCAAACAAAAACCCCATGGAGCGGTTCGCAAACTTTGTCCCACTGGAAGTTAATAGAATATGAAAAAACCTGGTCAGTACCCTGGTAATGAATAACATCAGTGCAAAGATAATAGCGAAACTAATAACCATGATAACGAATGTATTGACCGAAACTATGGATAGGATCAATCCTGCCAGATCCAGATAATAATTCAAAGCAAAGATTGTGGAAATAATCAGGCCCAATAATCGCCCCATTTCCTCAATAAATCCCCGGCGAAAACCAACGCCGCCCATTACAACCATAAAAAAGCTAGCCAGCACATCTAGGAACAGGATCATGATTATTGCAGCAACTCCCTGACAATGGATTGGGCCATTTTTCCATCAGCTTTACCGGCTGACTGTTTCATCACTTCCGGCATGACCTTGCCAATGTCGCTCAGGCCTGATGCCCCGGTCTCCTCGACCACTTTCTTCACCAGAACACGTAGATCATCTTCTGACATCATTTGCGGTAAATAGGCATTAAGTATTTCCAGTTCAGCGTTTTCATTTTCCATGAGATCATTACGGCCGTTTTCCTTGTAGATGTCGGCCGCTTCTTTACGCTGTTTTACCAGGTTTTGAATGATCTTTAACGCTTCCACATCCGAAAGATCTTCCCGCTTTTCGATCTTCTTATCTTTCAGTTTTGAAAGTGCAACACGTAAAGTGCCGGTTTTATGCTTATCACCGCTTTTCATTGCGGCATACATATCACTTTGTATCGTATCCAATAATGACATTATTATTCCTTAGCTTTGGTCAATTCGTTTCATACTAATCAGCAACTGGTCCTGATCGGCCTCAAAGCCAATGAACCGTCGCCCTAATTTCTTTGTCACCAAACCAACACCACCACTGCCCATGAACGGGTCCACGACCCAGTTCAATTTGAAACTGCTGGCCTTTAAAATACGCTCAATAAGTAATTCGGGTTTATCACCGCTCATCTCCTCAGCGGGGGTAATATGGGTATCCAGTATATCAACCCATAGATTGGAAGGCCCTGTTTCTTGCGCCAGCGCCGGTTCCATATCCTTTTGATCAGAGATCGCTTCCCGATAAAAAAGAAAATCTTTGGTCTTGGTGGCGAACCAGATGTCGGCCGCCTGATTTTTCCAGGTAACTGCTTTTGATGTTTCACCTGCCTGCATTTTCCGCCAAGTGATCCGGGTTTGCACATGTAGAAAATTTGTAAGCATTGAATGATACATCCCTGACAATCGCCAATCACAGAATAAATATAATGCGCCTGTGGATTTAAGGACCCGGTAAGCCTCTTCCAGCCAGTTATTATTCCATTTATAGTATTCCTGAAGAGTCATGGGCGATCCAGGTCTGTCTTTACCGCGCCAGGGACTTTCCGGTGGGTCCGTAATGATAATATCGATACTGGCTGAGGGCAGTTTACGCAAGCCCTCCAGACCATCGGATAGATATACACCATCATGCATGTTGTCAATGGTCATTTCAATATCATCCGCTTTCTGCAAGGCGGGCAGATAACGGTTCAGATCAGATACAGTTAACCCGGGATAGGTCTCAAGCGGGTTCGAAAATAGTGGGTTTGTAGATTCTTTTTCAGCCATAAACAGACAAAATTTAGAATTTAATCGGCTCAGACACCATGCAATCATGCACAGCTTTGTAGATTATTGCTAGCTAGCGTAAACTCAAATATGGATAAAATGAAAGTTATTTTCATCTGCACCGGCAATGCCTGTCGATCGCAGATGGCCGAAGGCCTGTTGCGGCATAGGGCCGGGGACAAATTCGAAGTATACAGCGCCGGCAGTCATCCCTCCCACCTCCATCCTGCTTCTGTAGCGGTTATGAATGAGTTGGGAATTGATATTTCCCACCATAAATCTGACCCTGTAGATGATTACCTTGATATTGGAATTGATATCGCCATTACCGTCTGTGATAACGCCCAGCAATCCTGCCCCACTTTCCCGGGAAATGTAGAGCGGATTCATTGGGGTCTGGATGATCCCTATCACGGCTGGGGAGCAAAACCGGAAGACCTGCCGCCCTACCGGGAAACAAGAGATAAATTGAGAAAAAGAATTGAAGAATTTTTAAAACAACAAAATTAGAAGAAATAAAAAAGGGCGGTTATACCGCCCTTTCATTTGATTATCATTTATAGTTTAAAAACCAAGACCAAGGCGAAGATTCATACTACCATATGTTTTTGCATCCAGCACATCTTCAAAATCACCAATAGTCTGGCGATAAAATAGGAACGCATCCAACATCATTAATTGGAACTTTAGGCCACCCTGAATATGAAAACCTTCTTTGTCTATTTTATTATCTTTAACAAAATCAATAAAATCGTCCTCACTAAATTCAGGCTCAGCGCTTAAATCTCCATCCATAAGACTCTCAACCAGTGAAAGGTTTACTAGAGGAGCAAATGAATGTGTATTATAGCCTCCGCCGGCAAATAATTGTGCACCGCCCAGAATGGGTAACTCAAAACCGACTATTTTCCTGCGCGCTGTAAAGTATATTGAATACCCACCCCAGGGAGCCGGATAAGGACCTTTAGTTCCTAACAGATTAACAAAGGAAAAATCATATTTCTGACCAATAATATTGGCGTCAACTTCTAAGTCAACAAAGGGTATAATATCTAGATAGACATACACACCGAGGTTAAGCGGATTTTCAAATGTTGCTGTTTCAATAACTGCAAAGGCACTTAGGTCTTCTGCAGATCTTGCTCCTACACTGAAAAGGCTCTGCCCCCCCTGGATACCAAAACCGATGATGGCAGATGCACTATTGAATGGCAGCACAGTTAAAACAAGGCCAATTAGTAAAGCTTTATATTGTTTCATATTACCTCCGTCGATTTTATTTGAAGTAAATCTGCAGAATTTACACGTGCTAAGCCAGTAAACAACATGTGAATTTTTTTTCGTGGTTTACATCACAAATGGGTGATCGTTTAAAACCGCGGCTAGTCTTTATAACTGAAGATTCTGTCTTTGAATATGCTTTTCACTGTCAATAAATTGATCTCTTCATGAAGCGCAACCATTACTGTTTCATTATTATATCCATGATCTGTATTGCCGCGG
>CAJXWT010000085.1 GCA_913062595.1 uncultured Fidelibacterota bacterium | reverse complement strand
TAATAAGGGTCATCCGTCTTACTAATATAACCCACTGCGAAAACTTGCCCGTCTTTTACACCAATGTCATGGACTTCAGTAATCTCATATAGATCTTTACCATCGTCCAGTTCAACCCTGTTTCCATTTTTCCAATAAGTAGCGCGGTTGCCCACGTTGACTGTATTCTGGTAACCAGCAGCATATATATCTGATCCGTCAACATAAATTGCCCAAGCTTCCGCACCTGAATTTGCTGCTTTAGATAAATTAATCTGCGTTTTATTCTGGCCTACAACTCGCCAATACACCGCTTTACCGACAAAATCATTGGTATTGGGTAAATGATAACCAGAAATGTATGCTTTATCTCCGGAGATGAATATATCGGTGGCCCCAGCATCCCCTGAGGTGGTCAAGCTTCTGCGTGTACCGTTAATCCAATAGCAGGCGCGCTCCTGGTGATGGTTAGTCATAAACAACCCTGTCACAATAATATCTGATTCCCTAATCCCAATCCCATAAGCTATGGCATCATACGACCCATCAGTTAGGTCTGTTCGTTCACCATTTTTCCAATAACAGGCGATAGGATAGCCCTGATTAGTAAATCTGTTACCAGCTATATACACGTCTCGTTCATGTACAGTGATTTTATCCGCTTCAGCGTTATTTCCTAACAATTCATAGCGAGTCTCATTAATCCAATAACAGACCCCCTGTTCATTAGTGGAAACATAATAATAACCGCTAGTATATGCATCTCCATTGTATACTTTAATATCTGTTGCTTCACCATAGCTCCCGCTAGGTAAGTCTACCCGCTCTCCATCCGCCCAGTAAAAGGCAGTAGTTGTATAAACATCTGGGCTTTAATATCCACCGACAAAGGCACCAATGTCATTCTGATTCTCGTTGTCCTCACAACTGAAAAAGAATACAACTATGGCTAGTATTATTAGAAATCGCCCCATCAACATTTCCTTGAACTGAAATAATTTAATTGATATTCCATGGAACGCCAAAAGTGAAATCAGCTAACTATGGATTGGTTATGCTTCGGATATTTGCTGTCCATTGGTTCCAAAGGATACCATGGACATAACACTGGTGAAGATACGGGTAATAATCTTCAAACGCTGATTTTCATCATTTGTCTCAATGAGCTTTTGCTTTATTTTGTTAGGCAGATTAATTAACTCGACAAAATCAAACGATTGATTTTTGGCCATATGGCGCTCCATATCTTCGTTCAACCCTAGTTTCAACAATATGTGCAGGTATTGATCTCGTGTCTTTTCTAATAAATCTGTTGTAGCAGATTCTTGGTCCTCAAGGTATGTAACGTTACCAATCCAGAGCTTATCGTTTTCCTGCACTTTGTCTTTGATACGAAAGCACCGCTGTCCTTGGACGATTATATCATATTCGCCAGTAGGGTGTTCTTTTAATACCCGGATTATCTTCACACTGCAGCCAATACTTTTTACTCCCTTTTCATCTCTTAACACAATCCCAAACGGAGCACCCGTTTTAATGCGATCCTTTATCATCCGCTTGTAGCGCGGTTCAAATATGTGTAAAGGAATTCGCTCCCTGGGCAGGGCGACGATGTTTAAAGGAAATAGTGGGATATTATCCAAAAAATAAACTCATATTATTCATCTATTTTTGACAAGTATCCCCACAAAGACTGGCCATCAATTTCCGGGTCGTCGTTGATCTCTATTATTTCCATATCATGAAAATATTGATCGTAAACAGTCTCCCGTTCATGGGCTAAGGGTGTTTCGCAAAAACAGGTTTCACACCATTCTACGACCATTGGTTTAGTCAATTTCGCCTTTCGGATCGATGATATGATCTCTCGGCCATTTGGTTTCTGGCCCGTGATGGTTCCGTCACTCAATTTCTGGTAAAATTCACCCATTTTTTCTTCCTTCATTGTCGCTTTTACATGATAACGCATAGGACTATTTAATATTTGCGATGTCTTCCCGGTCTCACTGGGGCAAGTCTATATCCATATCTGCTATAACATAGGCCATAACGGCTAAGGCAGCAACACAATGATTGAATTCATTAAAATCAATTTTATCGAAAGTATCAGCATTGGTGTGGTGGTACCAAAAGTATTTTGTTCCATCCACCTTTAAGGACATAACGGGGACACCTTCATCGTTGAGCGGTGCCACATCAGCAGCCCGGCCACCAGTAGTTATTTCGTTTGCCTTTATTGAGATCAATAATTCAGAAATAGCATCAACAATTTCTCTTCCAGCCTGACTTCCAGTAAATCCAAATCCACTAGGTTGAAATACACCACCATCCGATTCGATCGCAACCATATGTTTATCTAATTCATCACGATGAGTATCTCGATAAGCTTTACTGCCCTTGCCGCCATTTTCCTCATTCGTCCACAATACGACACGCAGGGTTCTTTTTGGTCTTAGGCCCAGGTCATGAATCAGTTTCACCGCATGCCAGGCAGCTACACAACCGCCGCCATCATCGTGGGCACCCTGACCCACATCCCAGGAATCAATATGACCACCTACAACAACAATCTCATCTGGATTTTCAGAACCTTTTAGATCAGCCACTATGTTCCTGGACCAGCGATTCGGTTCTGTCCTGGCGGCCATTTTTAATTGAATCACAATCTTTTCACCACTTTTCTGCTGGTGATTGAGCATGATGGCATCCTCTATAGTAAGAGCAGCATGGGGAATACGTGGTATATCTTTGGTATAAGCCATCATACCGGTATGTGGTGTATAAAGTGTAGACGAACCAACGGACCGTATAAGGCTGGCCACAGCACCGTATTTTGCAGCCTCACTGGCACCTTTATACCGGTATTGTACAGTTTCACCATAACTTGTGAATGGTGCATTGAATAATACGATCTTTCCCTTAACCTTATCTTTGATCGTTTCAAGCTCAGCGAAACTATCAACCACCACTACCTCACTACGAATACCATGTTTCGGTGTACCAACACTGCCACCCAAACCAAGCATTGCTAGATCTTTTTTAAATGGTTTGATCAATCGGGCTGATTCTGCGCCCCTGACCCAGGCCGGTACCTTTACCGGCTCTCCTTTGACTACATCAAAACCATCCTGGTGCATTTCGCCGATAATCCAATCCAAGGCATATTCGAGGTTTTTCGAACCGCTCAACCTGGGGCCAAAAGTGTTGCAAAGATAACCGAGCTGCTTATATGCGCCGCTGTCTGTGAGCGCCGCTGTAATCAGTTTCTTTGTTTGATCGCTGTAATCATCAGCGATGGAACTGGCAAAAATATGGTATGAAATAAGTAATAGGATTAACGCCGTGCGCATTAGCCTTATCAAATGAATCTGCATTATGTGAATACTTGCGATTTCAATCACAAATATTCATTGATAAAGTCAACTACAAGATGAGCGAGTTCCGGCCCTTTTTCCTCTTGTAAAAAGTGTCCGGCACCCTTGATTGTTGTGTGTGGCTGGCCGTGCGTACCAGGTATTAGTTTCTGGAAATAACCATCGCCGCCTGCAGTAATGGGGTCAGAATCACTGAAAGCAGTCAAAAATGGCTTATCCCATTGTTTCAGCACCTCCCAGGCCTTGCGGTTTGGCTCGGAAGCAGGGTCATCAGGCCGGATCGGAACCAGCATGGGAAAGCGCCGGGCACCAGCCTTGTATTCTTCACTTGGGAAGGGAGCATCATAGGCGTCCCGTACTTCTGCGCTCATTTCTGCCACGCAGCCCGATGCGATGATCTTTCCAACTTTGAATACGGGCGTATGCTGAGAGAATTGCTGCCACTGGATGAACGCCTCCGGCGTTTTATATTCGCCAGTGGGCAAGAATGTATTGGCCGCCACAATGCGCTTGAATCTGTCCTCATGTTCCGCAGCAATGCGCAGGCCGATCAAACCACCCCAATCCTGGCAGAAAAGTGTAATATTCCTAAGATCCAGTTCCTGAACCAAGGCTGTCATCCAATCTACATGTTTTTGATAAGTGTAATCTTCCTGATTGGCTGGCTTATCCGATTTACCAAAGCCCACCAGGTCCGGAGCAATCACACGATGACCTGCGGCAGTAATTATAGGTATCATTTTGCGATAGAGATAGGACCAGGAAGGCTCCCCATGGAGCAGAAAAACCGTTTCATTATCACCTTCCCCTTCGTCCAAGTAGTGAATTCGCACTTCGTCACATTGTGAATAATGCGGTTCAAAAGGATAATCAGACAGATCGGTAAATCTGTCATCGGGTGTCCGTAAAATTTCCATTGCCTTAATTGCCTCCTTCTTTATGCCAAAAGAAAACTATGCTGATACCAGCCAGTATTAGTCCCAGCCCTTCCCGCTGGTGCTCCCACAGACCAATCATACGGTCATCGGGCTGGATAAACATAATATCATTGAGTACCTCTGCAAAAACAAATAATCCAAGCACTAGAAAAAAACAGCCGGCCATCAGTTTTAATTTACGGGCGTTGCTATTGGTGACAAGGATCAGCGCGGCAATGATGCCATAAACGGGGACCCAGATAAACCAATCTGGATCATTTAAATTTAAAATTGCGAATAAGGTAAATACACCGGCGGTGAATATTCGGCTAAAGACCATATTATTACCTAAAACAGCCGAAAATTCATTTATCATAAATAAAGATTAACTGGCTGTTTCTGGTTTTATTTCATTATTATAGAATACCCGGGCAAAATAAAGCACCACGAGTAGAAGCAGTCACTGCACAGGCTCAGGGTAAAATCAAAATATTTATAGTTCCTACTGGCCATAGCAACGGTTCCTTCTGGTTATGAATTATTTACGTGAATTATTGTACACCAATTCAAGAATAAAGTCAATATATTGAGTAGTAAACTCAAATCCAATTTGCACAACCGAGGTAATATATCAGTTCCGCATCTCCAAAATTCAGAGCATTTCTCCCTTTTCGAATCCATTTAACGGATAAATCCTCATTGAGAATAACGATCGCAGGCATGATTTCCTCTGGTGATAGAATTAAGTCCAGTTTTTTTGCGATAGAAAAATTCTGATCAGGAATGAACGGGAAAGGAAAGTCCGTATTGAATTTTACTTCCTGCACTGCTTCATTGCTGCCAGGAGATAGTACCAGAAAACTGGCATTGCATTTTTCGAAATCACCCAGTTGTTCCTTAATCCTGAGCAATTGCTGCCGGCAGACCGGGCACCAGGTTGCTTTTATAGTTACAACAATCATGATGTGCGCTTTTGCCAATGCTGCAACATCGATCTCTTTTCCAGCAGATGAAGTAACAGTTGCTGGAAAATAAATTTCCTTCCTGGCTGAATCCGTCTCAAAACTTGATCCAAATACAATACCCAAAAAAAATATTGCACTGAATTTCATTCTGTGTTTTAAGATGCCCTTATTCATACTATTTGACCAAAAGTATTTTTCTTGCCTGAAAATAATTTCCGCTGGTCATGCGGGCAATATAAATACCGCTTGGATAATCTCCCCCATCCCATTCTACACTGTGTTTCCCTCTGGATAATTTTTCATTGACCAGTGTTGTTAATTCAGCACCATTAATATCATAGACATTCACACTTACAAATTCTGATGTGGGGATAGTGAAATCAACTGTGGTCGCCGGATTGAAAGGATTGGGGTAGTTGTAGGAAAGATTGTAATGACCAAGTATTGGTTCTGATGAAGCCACAGCGAGAGGATTGGTGTTCACATAAATTTCGTATTGCTGGATATCGGTCTGTCCCGTGCCATAGACCACTTCATTGCCCAATTCAAAGTCAGCAATATATTCGTCAGGATTCAGCATACCTTGACTGACCAGGTGATCCACAAAATGGTGGACTCCCAATACACCGCTGTATTGAGGTTCAGCTGATAAAAATGCGAAATAGGTCCAGGAATCCCAATTGGCCCGGTAAAGGTTATAGTCAAAACCAGCAAAGGTAACAGTACCGATAATATTTCCTGCAGGACCAATAAGATTGTTGTCCATCCAGATCATTACTTCAGTTGTAATTCCTGTTTCAGAGGACATTGAATCAGTAGTTACCCAGAATTCGAAGGCCAAGTTATAAGATCCTGCAGCATCCATATCCAAGTCATAGACCACATAAAATTCATCCAGATTTTGGACCTTTATCGGCAGTGCCGCATTTGTGGAACTGCTGCTCCAGGGTTTCTTGCCAAAAATCACTTCCGGGTACGCCTTGACATTCGAACTACCACCGGGCCAATTCCAATTCCAGCCAAAATGTATATCATCGCCGGCTCCGGTCCGATAGATACACTGGGTGAAATCAGTGATGCTGCCCTGACCCCAGACATTATTCTCCACTAAATAACTCTCGATTGCAAACTGAGACCAGCCATTACAATTATAAGTTGTATCCTGAGCCCTGGTCAGTGTCAATGCAAATAAGATAAAAATAACTGCTTTCATGAATTTTCCTGATTGACTGTAAACCTGGGAAAGAATTGACCAGTCGTTTTCATGTAGTCTGCGTACGCAGGACCAAATTTCTCAATCATATAGTTTTCCTCTTTTTGGACATGCCAAACCCAAAAAATATGGATCGGGATCACAAAAATTATCAGCAGCCAGGACTTGTAAACCATGGCCATGATGGCGGTGCCGCTCCAGATAAACGCTGCGTATATAGGGTGCCGTACATATTGATACGGGCCTGTAGTAATCAGGGTCTTGGCCCTAGCGGAAGGCGGCAAAATAATGTGACTCCATACGAGTAATACTGCAGCATCAATACTAAACAATGCAATCAGGATCCAGCGAAATGTTGGTGCAATGCGCATTTCTGGAATAGATATCCAGGCGCTGATCTGTAATGCTACAACCCACAGCAATACGGTTGTTAATACACCAGTGGGACCAGAACCAAATATATTATTATATCTGCCAGCCATTTATTTGAAATTAGTAGTTTTATTATAGATAACATTGCCGCTTTTGACAACCATAAACAATAATACATTGTTAACAACCATAAATTATTTTATGATATTTAATCTGCAAGTGTATATTCGTTACAATCAAAATGAAAACTGAATGATAAGCAATTAATTTATGGCCGTTAAACTAATTACTAATATACCTGGTCCCAATTCTATAGCATTATTAGAACGTAGGGAGAAGAGTGTAGCAAAGGGCCACGGCTCAGTATGTGATATATACATTCAAAAAGCGGAAAGTGCCCTGCTTACAGATGTAGATGGGAATGTATTTATTGATTTTGCTGGCGGTATAGGTTCAATGAACGTCGGTCATAGGCACCCTGAAGTGATGGCTGCAATAGAAAAACAACTGCAGAAATATATCCATACCTGCTTTACGGTGGTTCCATACGAGAGCTATGTAAAACTTGCTGAAAAATTATCGAATAAAGCACCAATAAATAGTGCCTGCAAAGCGGCCTTTTTTAATTCAGGAGCAGAGGCTGTGGAAAACGCGGTAAAAATTTCCAAAACTTATACTAGGCGGGAAGGTGTATTAGTATTTACTGATGCTTTTCACGGTCGAACATTGATGACAATGACAATGACTTATAAAGAAGATCCTTATAAAAAAGGTTTTGGACCCTTTGCGCCACAGGTGCACCGCTTACCCTTCCCAAGCGAAGACCATAACTTGACATTTGAAGATATTGATTTTGATCCAAAAAGCATTGCCTGTGCTGTAATTGAACCGGTTATTGGTGAGGGAGGCTTTATTCCCGCAACCAAGGATGGTATGATGGCTTTAAGTAATTTTTGTAAAGATAATGGCATAGTGCTAGTAGATGACGAGGTACAGACAGGATTTGGACGAACGGGAACCTTATTTGCTATCGAACAATTTGACATCGAACCAGACCTGATCACAGTAGCAAAGTCAGTCGCAGGAGGGTTCCCTTTGAGCGGTGTTATTGGTAAAGCAGATATTATGGATAGCGTTAATACCGGAGGGATTGGTGGCACATATGGCGGTAACCCCGTGTCATGCGCGGCAGCTTTGGCGGTTCTAGAAATTATGGAAAAAGAACATATCCCAACTCGGGCGCGACATATTGGACAGCAAACAAGTATTATAGTTCAGGCTGTAATGGCTGATTGTCCGTGGATAAAGGAGGTTCGCGGAATAGGTGCAATGATCGGGATTGTTATCATTGATCCATATTCAGGGGAACCAGATAAACTACGGACTGGACGCATACATCAGTATGCCCTACAGCACGGACTGATCATGATCACCGCTGGTACTTATGGAAATGTGATCCGGACCTTGATGCCATTGATTATTGATGACCATACTCTCGCAGAAGGATTAAATATTTTATTAGATGCATTAAAAAAAGCATAATAATTATCCTCAAGTAGAATTAATTGGTTATTGAATAAGTTTTTTCCCTAAAAACAGGATTTCAAGGTCTAGGATATTTGATTTATTAAGTCCACTACAAATGGCTTGGCTATTTTTTAGTGCATTTTACAACGAGACTTCTGGATTTTAGGTATATCAAATGTTTTGTTAAAAATGGTGGCAAAAAATTACAGAATATGTAGTCTTGTGGTGCAAATCCTGCTTCATCCAATAATGTATATAATTGATTTCTTGAGAACTTGTGTTTGTGGGGATTCTCAAATTTTAATCTGAGAAAAAAATAAAGGATTTGCGGAATAGTGATGTCACCCCGGATTCTTTCCTGCGGTATTGCAATCACAAAAGTACCCTCTTCCTTTA
>CAJXWT010000084.1 GCA_913062595.1 uncultured Fidelibacterota bacterium | reverse complement strand
CGCATTTTTAATCGTCCTCAGTTTTTATACCCAGGATCAGTTTATCACGCAGCTTTGCAGGTGTGCGGTAATGGACAATATCTTCCATCATGGTTTTAAAAGAGATATCATTATAATTATCCAGCGAGTCACAGTTTTTGCGGAAAGGACTACCCTGCAAGGGCAGGTTGAAATCAAAAGTTGTAAATGGGTTTTTGGGCTTGGGTTTTGCGCCGAATAATTGGGCCAGAGGTAGGAATACTGCAGTGCTAATGAGTGAAGTATATTTTATAAAGGTGCGTCTTTTCATCGGGACGGTTTCATTTTTTCACGCCTGCGGTTAAACAAATATACTTACGGCAGTGAAAACATCACAATTTTTACCTTTAACTAATTGACCCTTGGCGCTTATGTTCGTATTGCTTGCCAAGATACCACAACCCAAGACTAACTGCGATTATGCCCATGCCAATGACAGATTCTAGGGTTCGTTCGAGAAAGGTGTAATACAGTATCCATAGGTTAACAATAATAAAAATTAGGGGTGTCCAGGGATAACCCCAGGTTTTATAGGGTCGCGGCAGGTCTGGTTCTTTGTAGCGCAAAACAAATACTGCTGCAGTTGTAATGGTAGTGGTAAATATGAGTACGATGCCAGCGTAGAGTAAAACCTGCTCAAAGGAAGATGAAAAAATGAAGGCCAGACAGATCAATAATTGTAATAAAAATGCATTTACGGGGATGCCTTGATCGTTCGTTTTGGATAGAAAACCTATATAACTGTAATCCTGCCCCATGGTTTGCATGATCCGGGGTCCAATGTAGACGAAACTACTTACCGTTGATACAAGCAGAATGGATATGCCCAGGGCAAATATTTTGGCACCAGCCGCACCAAAGATATACTGGCCAGCGATATAACCTATCTCTATTTCTCCCACCATAGCCGTCTTTGGCGTTGTATAGAGAAATACAAAATTGAGCAGCACGTATAACACCATCACAAAAATAGTACTCAACAAAATGGATCGTGGAATATTCCTTTTTGGCTGCAGTACTTCACCAGCAATATAAACCGTTGAATTCCAGCCCGTATAGGCATAGGAAACCCAGACCAGGCTCACCGCAAAACCGGAGCTGCGCAGCAGTTGCCCATCCCCTGCTTGCGGCAATAGTGATATGGTTTGTCCATTACTGATCAGTAATCCTGCTGCAATAAAAAAAAGGATCAGTCCAACTTTCACCAATGTGGACCAATCCTGAAACATCTTACCCCAGTGGAGTTTCTGACCATGCAACGCATGAAAGGACAGGATACATAACATGGCAACCCACTTAGGCTCAAGGCTGTGGAAAACGGCCGCAAGATAACTGCCCAGAGCCATAGCCGCCAGGACTGCCGGTGCGGAAAAGCCCACCGTAGCGGATACAAGGCCGCCAACGAAGCCAATTGCCGGATGCATGATCCTGGATAGCAAATGATATTCGCCACCTGAGCGCGGTAAAGCTGCCGCTAATTCACTGTAGGTTAAGGCACCAAGTAGCGCTACCACACCACCAATAACCCACAGCATCAGCAATGGAAACACTGCTTGGAGTTCCACCAATTGAAAACCCAGGCTGGTGAAAACACCCGTACCGATCATACTGGCTACCACAAAAGCGGAAGCGGTCCTAACCGAAATATGACGTTTGGTCTCTGGTACCTGTTGCATCAGGGATTATGGTCGCAGATGGGGAACAAGTTACTGCGCTTCTTGCCTTGGATGTTGGTTATAAATGAGCGTTATTGCGTCAAGCGTGGCTTTACTCTAGCCGTATGTACCGTTTTTGATACAACTTTTTCCGGGTCTTTGCGCAAGAGCCACTGTTCTTCGAGCGGTAGTGCGGCAAATTCCTGGCATTCAGGTGAGCAACAACCATTATAGGCTGCCTTGCAATCTGGACACTGAATAAATAAAATATGACAGGCCTGGTTCATGCAATCGGTGTGGGAGTCGCAGGCGGTGCCGCACTGGTGGCAGACACCGATAATATCAGCAGTAATTCTTTCTTCTAATCGATCATCAAATACAAAATTACTACCGATGAACTTTGAATCCAGCTGCTGTTCCCTGATATCATGGGCATATTGGATGATACCGCCATTGAGCTGTTTTACATTTTTAAAGCCATGGTGCAGCAAATAGGCACTGGCTTTTTCACAGCGGATTCCCCCAGTGCAATATAGCAGAACCTCTTTTTTTTCCTGGCCTTTCAGCAAGTTCCTAACTTGCGGCAGCAAGTCCCTGGATGTTTCCACGTCGGGTGTAATAGCGGTTTTAAAATGTCCGACTTCACTCTCATAATAATTACGCATATCGATAACAATATTATCTGGATTATCGATTGCTTCATTGAACTCGACCGCATTCAGTTGTTCACCAACATGGTTCATGTCATACTGGTTAAAAGGAATATTGTAGGCCACAAGTTCTTGCTTTACCCGGATGGCCAGTTTAAAGAACGATTGCCCTTCCTGTACAGCATGTTTTAGAGGCATTTTGGCCAATACACCTCTCGAATTGAGCGTTTCCAAGAATTGGTCCCAATGGGGTTCAGGCACGCTAATCTGCGCATTGATCCCTTCCGCGGCTAAGTAGACCCGGCCAAGTATGCGTAAGGCAAACCATTCCTTGTATAATTCATCCCGCAATGCTTGCGGCTCATCGATATTTATATAGCGGTAAAACGAGCAGGTCTTGCGGGCGAAACCTTCTTCTGCCAACTCAGTTTTGAGCTGTTCCCTGCCCTTCTGGTTGAATAAAAATCTATCGTCTTTTTTTACGATGCGTTTACCACTTAACAGTTATAGAATTAATTAACGGTAAGATGTTACTAAGCAAATACTAGACAGTACAATATTCCGCCAGCTTGCTTTTATCTATTGCGCCCTTTTCGGTGATGATATGATCCACTAAATCCAAGGAAACGATATCACTTGAATGGGAAATTAGGTTGTAATCTGATCCGCTTTCACTAACGGATTCATCTTTTAAATATATATTCTGATCTCTTGAAAATGTGTTTGTTATCTCAAGCGTTGGGGCAAATAAGTAAACAGGTAATTTATGAATATGGCATTCACTGACGATGTTAGAGGTGCCACTATCACTAACAAATTTGCCATCAACCGTCAACGCATAAGCACCAATGAATAGTTTATTCACTTTGTCAAAAAAGTGGATCAGATCCCATTCTGGTACTACAGTATATTTAATACCAGCAGTGTCAAGAATATTGATCACCTGTTTTGTTTTAACAAGATCCTGCCGCAGGATTAATACTTCAAAATTCTTACCCATACGCTTCGCTTCTGGCAATAACAGCTCTGCCCCTTCCTCAACCGAATGCAAAATGATATGATCTCCATCTTCAATATGCTTTACACCTTGATTAGCCAATTCATTCATGTCATCGTTTAGTCGTTCTTCCAGGCTTTCTATAATTTTGGTAACTGCAGTCTTTCGTGCATCAATATCCTTATCAGAAAAATAATCTTTTTCCTGCAGTTCCTTTTCCAAAAGAATAATAAGATTATCAATCGGGAACATCCGTGGTTGGCTGTTCTTGATAATATCGCAAACTGTAGTTAATTCCATTTTAAAATCTTCAGTTGGACATTCGAGTTCTGTAATTGCTGCGGTTATGGCATTCAGAGTAATAATACTGGTCTGGGAAGATGAATAAAACTTCACAATATCCCTAAAAAGGGCATCTAAAACTAGCTGATCATTATTACTCATAGCGAAGCCCTAAGATAAAGCACTAGAAATATAGAAGCTAACGTTAGTGATATCAGAGTCACGATAACTCCTTTTTTCATAAAATCAATGAATGATATTTCCACACCATATTTTTTTGCTATGCCCACGGATACAATATTCGCTGAGGCGCCGATCATTGTGATATTTCCGCCAAAACAGGCACCCAGCGCCAATGCCCACCATAAAATATTATTGGGGATCGGTGTACTTTCAAGGATCAAGTGAATAATCGGTATCATTGTAATAGTGAAAGGTATATTATCCAAAAATCCAGAAGCAATACCGGATACCCATAAGACAACTAAAACAAGGACATAGGGATTGTCACCTACATTCATAAATACGTTTTGAGCGATCCAATTGATCACACCATATTCTTCTAGTGCTCCGACCAAAATAAAAAGTCCCGTAAAGAACAATAGTGTACTCCATTCAACCTCTTCCAGAATTTCCTCTACATCAGCTTTAGAAATTATTAGTAATACCATAGCCATGCCTAAGGCCACTACACCGGGTGCCAATCCGGTGATTGTTTGCGTAATAAACAGAAAAATAGCCAAGGTCAAGCAGGTCAAACCTTTGATCATTAATTTTTTATCTATAGTAATATTGGAGAATTCGTACCTTATTTTTTCCAGCAATAACTGTACGGCCACCAGTTTGGACATATTGGTATTAATCGGTTTGAACTCTACCCGGTGAGTGAACCAGATATAAGCCAAAACGAAAACAAATACGATTATTACGATGGGTGACAGGGTAAGAATAAACTGATTAAATGAAAGTCCCACCTTGGAACCTATGATCACATTGGGCGGATCACCGATTAGTGTAGCAGTGCCGCCAATATTCGATATGATCGCCTGGCTTAGAACATAATTTTTTGGATTTAGGCCCAATCCTCTGGTTAATTCAATAATTATGGGTATAATAATCAATACGGTGGTGACATTATCAAGGAAGGCAGACATGAGCGCCGTTACAATGGAGAATAACACCAGGATCTTCACTGGGCTACCTTTTGTGATCTCAGCAATTCGAACTGACACAATAGTAAAAAAACCTGAATTTTTTATCAAGGTTACCAATATCATCATCCCAGTCAGCAACATGAGTGTTTCAAAATCAATGAACCCAACCGCCTGGTGTTCATTAATTACATGCAACACCACCAACACACCCACTCCTGCAAGGGTTGCTGCAGCCTTATTTACTAATTCAAAAGTAATGGCTGCATAAACAATGAGAAATACAACAATCGGGATCAGGGTACTTGTATGCTGAACTGTATGCTGAACGGCGTGTTCCATAATTTGCTAGGTAATTATTTTCGCAGGTTCACTCTATATACTAATTCTTTTGAATAACCACAACGGGACAAGAAACCAGGTTGGCAATACCTTCATCTACCGAATCCATAAAACTTGCTTTGAATGTATTCATTTTGCGGTGACCTAATACCAACATATCAACATCCTGAGCATGTTCTGCAATTGTCTTCGATTCGATCGCACCTTCTGGAATTCTGATCTCTAGCTTCTTCAACCATTGTTCATAGCCATGTTGTACAAACATATCCTTGATCATATCTTCCGTTATTTTTGGTCCGGGACTATCCATCATCATACTCATTTCACCGGCATGAGTATCATTAACATGAATGGCCACTAAAGACGCATCAAATTTCTCAGCGAAAAATACAGCCTGGTCCAAAACCACACCTTCGTCATCGCTGCAAAGAAGGGATACCATTATTTTATTTATATCAGGAACCATACTATAACTTAATGCACTTTTTGTTTAAATGACAGTTACCATGATTAATAGGGAAATTTTCTCAGGTCTGCACCCTATTTCAAAAGTATCATTTTTCTTGTCTGCACAAAATCTCCAGCCCGGATCCGGCAAATATATACACCAGCACCTACGGATCGACCATAATCATTCTTACCCTGCCACTGTACCGTTTTAAATCCAGCATCCTCAAATCCCTGCACCAGTGTTCTCACCTTGCGGCCCAACATATCATAAATGGCGACCTGGACCTGACTATTATCTGGCAGATCGTACTGAATCGTCGTTACCGGGTTGAATGGATTAGGATAGTTTTGGTGTAATGCATACGCAGTTGGTAGTAATTCGCCAGCAGTACTTAAAATAATTGGATCACAACCAATACCAAAGGAACCTAAATTTGAGCGATCTTCCGCTGCCTCAACACAAGGTGAATTTTCAGCCAAGGTGAAGTTCCCGGAATCCGGTAAACAGAACAACGGGTCTTCATTGAGGTTTCCAGACCCCCAAGAAAACGAGCATAGTTCTGTGTCTTCCAATTGTATTGCCTGCGATCCGCCAAGTAAGTCCGTATAGGAAATATCTAATGTACCGCCTGTGCCATCCCATACATCTAAGGCCACATGATTGCTGGTGGAATTACCCCATATGATTGAATTAGTTACCGCTGCGTTGGCAGCGCCAACAGTTAAGGCTGTACCATAGGCGGCCGTATTATTAGCAAAAGTACAGTGGTCAAAATCGACATCGGCGCCACTCCATACACTGGCACCACCGGAATTGAAATTTCCTCCTCCTATAGCAGCGCGGTTGAAAGCGAACAGGCTGTGATTCACGGAACCGATACATGATCCATTGAAACCTGCCCCTGATGCAAATTGAACGGCATTATTCCCGCGAAATGTACAGTTATTTACCTCAAACTGGGTATTCAGCCCATAGATCCTTAGACCCGTATAATAATCACCGTCATTACGGATAATTCGTGTGTTTTCAATCAAAATATCCATTCCAGATGAATCATCACCAGCTGTGCGAAAATATAGACCTGATCCAGAATTATTAGCATTATTACGGGATATGAGACTATTGGTGATAACAACTTCATAGGTAGCAGTAGAATCATTATTAATGCACATAATACCGCCGCCGCTGCTCGAATCTGAACTATTGAAAGTCACATTAGTGCTATCCATGACCAAATTAGTAGAAATACTAAGCAAGCCGCCGCCAATATCTTCCGAGTTATTCTGAGTTAAGGTAATACTAAAGAAGTCCAAATCTGATCCGTTACTAAAAATTCCTCCACCTCTCCAGGCATAATTATTATTGATTTCTCCACCAACAAAATCCCCAACTGAGTTTAATATTGAGATACCGCCCCCTCTATTGGCACTATTATTAATAACCACCATATCGGTTGCTTCCAGATCAGAATTACTGGATAAATGCATGGCACCACCTAAATTTTCCGCGGTATTATTTTGAAAGCGAACAGCACCGATCGTTCCTGTAACTGCTGAGGCCCAAATACCTCCGCCATTTTCAGCATTATTCAAATTAATATTGCCGTTATTTAATTGTATAGTACTGCTATCACTAAAGCAAAGCGCGCCGCCTAAATTCGCCCTATTACCATTTAGCATTAGTAGTCTGATAACAACGTCGGATCCACCAGTAGCAAAAAGGCCACCACCATCAAGAGCCGCAACATTATTAAAACCATTAAATCGTCTGGCATTTAGGTCCACATTATTAAGATAGACTCCACCACCAGACCCACTGGCACTATCATCAATAAGGGTAGTAAACCGAAGTATCAGGTGTGAATTTTCTGCCGAAATACCACCGCCCCATTGGGCATGATTTCTGCTAATATTGGTTCTAATCAATGATACATCACTGTCCGAAATGTATACACCTCCGCCCCAGCCGCCATCGGCTGCACAATCTTCAATATTAACCCAGCGAATGGATGGCCTGGATCCTTCAATATATATTCCACCACCCTTATTATAGTTACCTATTGCTGCACCGCTGCCATTCCTGAGGGTAAAACCAATCAAGGCTGTCGTACTGTCTTCCCCATTAGAAATAGTTACAACCGGACCACTATGGTTGCCATCAATGATGGTCGTTTCCCGGTCTGCGCCAATAATGACAACATTCTTTCCGTTAAAATCAATATTCTCTGTATAGGTCCCGGCGGCTACTTTAATACTGTCCCCGCTCACGGCAACATTAATGGCGCCTTGGATTGTGGTTATTTCACCGGGTACTTCCACAACGCCGTCATAGTTTGGCGCTATGTATTCATCGGCGCCCATGTCCGGGGTGGTCGCGTCTCGTGGTTCGCCGTCATAGTCCACCGTTATTGCTGTCAGTGGTGTGCCTAGATCATTTCCTGTTTCCAGGTGAAATCCATCTCCATAGGCGTAGAATCCCGGGTCCTGTAAAACACCGTTGGCATCAAACCCAGCAGCCTGCCACGATGCAAAATCGCCATTTACAGATGGATTGTGGCTATAGAAACCATAATCCGTGCTGCCGCCATAGTACATGTTATAGTCAAAAATAATAGATGAACCGCCGTTATACTGGTAGACCAATCTTCCGCCCGATGTGTTGGTGATAATATTGTTTTTTAAGGTCATTTCGGATGGATAATTGATATAAAGCGTTCCATAGCTCGTTGAAGCACCCGTATATGTATTAATCAGTGTATTATAATAGATATCTGCGTAATTCGTCGATTGGAGATCGATAGCCTTCCCATAGGCTTGAACCATGTTGTTGGCAATCAGTGTTCGTTCCCCACTGGTATTTCCATCACAGTCATAGATATGTATTCCTGTGCCTATGGCATTTTCGGTGTTTTCCGTAACCTTGTTACCCGTTACAATCGCCGGTCTGCAGGATCTAACATAAATACCATAGCCACTATGGTCGCCTGCGACCGTGTTACCGCTGATCTCGATGCTATCAATAGAATTAACATACAAACCATAATGCTGTCCGATAGTAGTGTTATTGGTAATCTTAAGCTCGCCATCGTCAGCTGCACCGTTGCTTAAGTAAATTCCTGCCGATCCCTCTAAAAATGTGTTGCTGGTAAATACCATCCCCGTGCCCGTGTTTGCTGTGCTCTCTACCAGGTAATGGTTTGAAGTGCTGCCAGTATTGTCATAGCCCCTGAATTCATTCCCTTCAATGCGCAGGCT
>CAJXWT010000083.1 GCA_913062595.1 uncultured Fidelibacterota bacterium | reverse complement strand
AACCGATGAAAAAGACCAGGCTGCAAAATCCAAGGATACCTACCGGCAAGAACTGCGGGAAAAAATAGAGAAATTCACGGCCCAGGAAGCTGAATTACGGCAACGTCTAGATAATCGAGAGGACAAACTTGCGGTGCGCGGGAAAAAGCGTAATGTGGCGCTGAAAGAACTCAATAAAGTGAAAAAATCATCCAAACCAAAGCTGGCTAATTTCGAAAAAGAGATCAGTAAACTGGATAAACAACTGGTATCCCTAGAAAGCAAAATGATACTCAAGCACAAGGAACTGCTGGCCCAGCGCAATGAGAAAAAATCTTTGCAGGACCAAGTTGCCAAACTTGAAGAAACCATCGCCAGTAGTAAAAAAGACATTGTCTTTAATGAAGATGAGATCCCAGGACTGGAAGATGAGATCCGGGATCAAAAACTTAAGCTGGCGGGCTTTTATGATGTGCCAACCCATGAAGCCAACACCTTAAAAGAAGAAATACGACGCTTGGAATCCAAGCTGCAGGCCAACCGGGCGGGTATACTGATCAGCAAGGATGCCATAAAATCCAGTGGCGATAAGATGAAAGCCTATAAAAAGTCTCTGTCTGCTAGTGCTGCGGACATCCGCAATTTAGAAAATGAAGAAATAGCGCTGATCAGGAAACATCGCCAGATGAAAAAGGAACACCGCCGTGCGATTAATAAAAAGGAAGATCTGGAACGCCATATCGATCAACTGGATCGGTATTACCGGCAAACGGAGCGAGAGCATAACGAATCGGATCTCAGTTTTATTCGGTCTCAGGAAACCATTCAATCGCGGCTGGCGGAAATTGCGGCCCGGAAAGAGCGTTTCAAGGAACAAAATCTGGACAATCTGAAGAAAGTGGATATTGCGCTGGAGCAGACCCTGGAGCAGTTAACCGTCAAGCAGTCTTTTCATAAAAAAGCACACAAAGTACACATGACGGAGATCACTACTGGTTTGAAGGAAGAATTGACCGCTTTATCCAAGCGCCTGAAACAGATCGATGGCAATCTAAACCGTGGTGAGAAACAGAATGTGGCCATCATAAAGGAAATAGCAAATCTGGAAGCACGGGTAAGTGCGGCTACAAACACGGCCAAAACCAACCGGGAAAAGGTGCGGCATAATAATCGCGAACTGCAGAAAATGGAGATCAAAACCAGCGAGGAAAAGCGTGCCTTTAATGAGCGGGCCAAATCCTTTACAACAAAGTTAGAAAGGGAAGACCAGGATCTGACAGGACTGGAAGACCAGCAGGAAACAGCAGATAAGGATCTTATCGTACTGGAAGCACGGCTTAAAGATGTGCACAAAAAAGTCCCCGGTGGTAAAGCGGATATTTCCAGGTTGAACGATCGGTTGAATAAACTGCGCGTTAAAAACAAGACTGAAAGAAATATCCTGAATGAGAAGGATACCCAGTTTGCAGCCAAACAGTCGTTATTCAATGATGTCCTGATAGAATTAACTGTGAAGCGTGAAAAACAGGAACAAACGATTTCCAATCTGGAACAGGATATCACGGACCTGGTTACGAACATGGCCATTCGTACAGAAGAACAGCAAAATGCAGATGATCAGCGTATGTCCCTGGAAGATCAGATCCGCGCTGAACAGGCAGAATTGGATGAAATATTAATGTCTCTGCGGCGGCACAGGAAAAAGTATACCAATAAGAAACAAGGGTATAAGAAACTGAATAAGGTTGCCCAGAAATTGTTCACCGTTGTTGGCAGTAGGAATAGCATGATTGATAATAGCCTGATCATGAAGCCAAAGGATACTACGGGATTGAACCGCGAGCTGGAACTAGTGGAAGGACAGGTGGATAAACGAGAACTGACCCGGGCCTACAATTATGCCCCCTACAATAAAATGCAAAAAAGCCTGCAGATAGCCCATAGTGAACTGGTGAATGAAAAGGACAAAATGAGCGCGATGCTGAGTACAGATCAGGACAACTTGAAGCGCTTGGCTGGAATGCTGGAGCAGGAAAAAGCGTTCAATAAGCAAATACATTCCCTAAAAAAGTCTATTGCCCAATTTAACGCAGATAAGCAGGATTATACCGTGGCCCTGGAAAAACTGGTGAAGTCCATTCGGGATCACAATAAGCAGCTGGTGAAGCTAACGGTAGAAAAACAGACGATTGAAAAGATATTAGAAACATTGGAAATAAAGATCAAGGACGAACAGGTCCAGCTGGACCTTATGCTGGAATCGCTTTACACGATCGATGATGATATCGGCGCCTGTGAAAAAGCCTACCATAAAGAGCAGCAACGGCTGGAAAAACAATTGACCAATGGTCAGATACGGATAAAAAATCTGCAGCAAAAAATGATTATTATGGATGAAGAAAGTGACCAGATGTCCCGAGAAATGGAATTACTGGAAACCCAGGGAAGAATCGAAAAGAAAGCGCTCCATGATAATGATGAATTATTTAAAATGACCCGCGACACGCTGCGGACCGAGAAAGAGACCCTGCAGGAAATTAATGGCGACCTGGAGAAAAAACTGGAGGTTTCCAAAGCAAAGGTGGAAGATATCAATAAACGGTTCACGCCGGTACTTTCCGAGCATAGTATGCTTACGGAAAAAATGGAACAGGCTCGGAACGGCGAGCGCGATAAACAGAATAAGATCAACCTCTATGAACAAATGATCTATGATAATAAGCGGCGCATAAAGGATATGGCTTTTGAGTTTAAGAACGATCAGGAGGAGTACAGGGATAAGCTCAATAATATCAATGAGAACATTGCCGGTTTGAAAGAGAAGATCAAAGCGTTAAAAGAATATGTCAAGTTGCAGCGCGGTGATATTGCAGAAAATGAGAAAGAACTAAAGGCCCTGGATAAGCAATATGACAGCCAGGAAATCGATCTGGAAAAACTTAATATCAAGATTGATGATGGTGAAACGGCCATCAGGGAAGAACGGGAATTGATCAACAAGGTGCTGGAACAAAACGAACAAGCAATGCTGGAGCTGAAAAACAGGGAGTTGGAGATATCCGAAAAATTGCGCCTCGAGGAAGACAAAGTAGACGCCCTGCAGCAGATATATTCTGCTATCCAGCTGATGATGGCCGAAAAAGAAGATGAATACGTGAAGGAAAAACAATGGCTGGAGGAGATTCAGTTATCTATTAAGGAAGAGGTTGTTGCTAAGGATGCGGTTATCAAACAGGCCGACATCATGGTTAGGGAAATGAATAAAACACTCATTGCCGGACCGAAAAAGATTGAAAAATTTGATAAAAAACTGAACACTGCCCAGGAAACACTGGATAAGGAAAGGGAAAAACTGAAAGATAATAAACATGCAGTAGGAACGATGAATAAGGATCTCACCAGCGTGCAGGAGTTCTTTGTCCGGGAAAAGGGCGTGGGCAAAGATCCGATGCGCTCCAACTACATGGCTAATATTGGTTTACTGCTGGATGCCCAGGCAAAACTGAATATATTGCCTGATGACCATCGGGCTGATTACAAGTTCTACGCCCCGGGACGTTTCCTGCAGAGCGCCATGCTGGTGTTGCTGGTTGTGTTCTCGCTGTTTACCTACAGTAACACAAGCAGTTTGAATCCATTGCAGGCGGCTCTGCCTCAGAAAAAAGAACAGCTGGCCCGGCTCAATATCCACCGCGAGATATACAATGATTACCTTTTTGACCTGCGTGTGCTAAACGGGTTTCAGCAGCTGCGCAGTGATGACCGTATTATGGCAGATAATATATTAAACATACTAAAATATTTGAGTAAGGTAACACCCCCTGATGTTGAGGTCACAGGATTATCATTGCTCGATGATCCCTATGCTGCAATTTCGTTTGATGAAGAAGAGATGGAAGAAGAAACTGAAGAGGAGATTGAAATTCCAGAAGATATCTTATTGAGCCTGCGTATAGATGGATTACTGGAAATAAATTCTATGCAGGCTAGCAGCATATTAAGTGATTTCAAAAATACGCTCGAGTCCAATGGTAATATTCAAGCAGTCTATCTTTCTGTAACCACTTCCGGTAGTAAAACAATATTTAATATGATCTTGGTTATATGAGCGCGCTGAACCCCAGAATTCGTTTCTTCGTCATTATAGGTATTTCTGTATTTGTCATCGTTGGTTTTGGCTGGTATAATTACGGTATTTTATCAGAGATCAAGAGTGCCGAAGGCATTACCAGCGGCCTGGACAGGGAATTACGGGTCCAGGATCAGGTCCGGCAAAATATAGTCGATGCCCAAACGAGAAGAGGGGATATGCTATCCAGCCTGGACCATGACGTCGTCCATTCATCGCGGGAGTATGAACTGGCTGCTGTTACAATGCGTGACCTGGCGAAAAAACATGACATTGTTGTCCTGAACCTGAACCTTAGGTCCAGTGACACGTTTCCGCCCCTTAACCAGTATACAAAAGTAAAGCAGGTACCACTGGAGCGGCAGCGCATCGATCTGAGACTGAACGGAGAATTCCTTAATATTGGGCCATTTTTTGATGCGGTGGAAAAACAAATAAAGTCAGTGAACCTGCACAGCTACAAGTTTTCACTGGATCCGAATGCAGCCAAGAAGGTGATTGCGGAGGTGGTGTATTATACGTACCGGATGGAGCAAGAATCATAATGAACCGTCAAGTTATACTACTGGTTGTTATGGTGCTGGGCCTGGGCTATTTTTTCAAAGATACAGTGCTTTCCCTATTTACGAAAACAGGAGGCTCCATGCCGTCATTGTCCAAGCCCTCTGCCGCCAAAGGAATTGATTACAGTGCCATCCAGGCATTGTTGGATGGGGCAGGGGCTGATTCCCTAGCTTTTGGACCAGACCAATGGTCAAGCGATTTTTTTCATGACCGCACCAGAGTTTTTGAATCCTGGTTCAGGGTAACAGGTATTTCAAAAGGACCCAGTGGCTATATGGCCATAATTAATGAACAGATCATAAAAGAGGGCCATACCATGCTGGGGTTTAGGGTGACCAAAATTCAGGATGATCATGTACACATGATAAAAAATAAAGATAAAATTACCTTGGAGTTAATAAAATGAAACAAAGAATTCACATACTATCCTTGTTTTTAACCTTGGGCATGGTGCGCTTCATTACTGCTGCGCCCACTGAATTGCTGGATATATATACTGTTGATGAAGCGGGCGTTTATTCAGTTATTTTAGAGTTCAGTGATTCGGATATTGCCTATGTTACCACCGAAAAGTTCGTCCCACCAACACTAAAAATAGCTTTTGTAAATGTACGTTGGACACGAGGCGATTTTCAGAGGAAAACCGGCGTCAACCCCCTCTATCAATATAGCGTAAGAAAGCCCGTTAATAGGCATGCAATAGAAGATGAAAATAAGCGGGGTCGTACTTATACGCTGGAAGTCAGGCTGGATTTTAATAAAGTACCTGATTACAAAATTGAATTGAAGACAGAGCTGCCCCAAGTCCCCAGTAACATTATGGTAATATCATGGCCTAAAATGAAGGACATAAAATCTGATCGGGGTCCTATTGTTCCCTATAAACGGATTGAACCAGCTCTTGTAAGCATAAATTTCAAAAACGCAGACTTGGTAGATGTAATACGATTGTTGTCCGAGCAGCATGGACTAAACCTGATTTTAGGGGAAGAGGTAACAGGAAGTATAACGCTAAAATTAAAGGAAGTACCATTGGAAAAAGCCCTTGATTTAATTCTTAAGGCTAATGGCTTTACCTGGTTTATAGATGATAATATCCTGCTGGTCAAAACAGCAGCAGGAGAGATTACACACAGCGCTGAACTGGAGACCCGCATTTTCCAGTTATATTTCCTTGATGCCGGTATGATTATCACTGCTCTTACGGAAATATTCACTAGTCAGGGCAAGGCTGTCCCCCTGTCTTCAGCCAGCGCCATTGGCGGTGAAGCCGCTGGCATGGATCTGATAATGGTAACGGATGTGCCGACCAATTTTGAACTGATTGAACGTATTATTCGAACCCTGGATCAGGAAAATGCCCAGATCAATATATCGATAAAGTTTATTGAAACAACGCTTAAGCAGGATGAAGCAATGGGGATCAATTGGTCGATGCGCGCTGATACGAGCTTATCCTTTGGTCTCGGAGAATTAATCAGTCATAGTGGTGATAAAGTGAACCTGGCAACACTAACACCAATGACCTTTGCGGCAATGCTGCAGATATTGTCCGAGGATGCCGGCACGACACTGTTGCAGGAACCCCAAATCACCACCTTTAATAATTCTCCCGCAACTATCACGGTTGGTACCACTATACCGGTATTAGTTCCCCAGGCAGAAGGCAGTATGTTTGGTGCCGTACCCTACACCTATCAAGACCAGAATGTGAATGTTTCTCTTACTGTATTGCCCAGGATCAATGAAAATGAATTAATATCCATGAGTATTCAGGCAGCTGTGCAGGCTATCACCGGTTACGTTGGAGCGGAACAACGTCCCATTGTGTCAAACCGTACGACCAACACCAATGTTATGGTAAGAAACGGTGAAACACTATTGATTGGTGGTTTAATATTTGATCAGGATGACTTAACCGTCGGGAAATTACCATTTTTTGGTGATCTGCCTTTTTTCCGAAAATTTTTCAGGACGAATTCGAAAAAGAAGTCCCAGAATGAGTTACTGATTTTTATTACTCCGACCATCGTGTCATCGTAATTTTATGACACTATTATGAATAGCAATCGCATATTGATCATTGACCAGGATGCAACCTTCATCCAGACCGTGAGCAGCTACTTTAAAAGTATTGGGATTGAGGTGGTTTCATCAGGTGATGGAATAGAAGGTTACCGTATGGCCAAAGAGGTAACACCGGGGGTCGTGATCCTGGATACGGAACTGCCAAACCTGGACGGTTTCCAGGTTTGTCGCTTGTTGAAGGGCGATGACCGCTACCAGCATATTCCTGTTGTATTCGTTTCTTCTAATGACAGTCAGGATTTCGTGATCAAGTCCGAACGGGCCCTGTGCGATCTATTTCTGCGCAAGCCCATTGTGGCAGATCAGTTGACCCAGGAAATCATTACTTTATTGGCTCCGCCGGCAGGGGAAGAAGCAGCGATTGCGTAAATACAGTGTGAAAATTTTTATGGGGCGCTAATATTAATCGCAGTTTAGGACAAATAATGGTCAATGAGAATTTGCTCACTAATGAGCAGGTTGACGAAGCGATCAATTTCAAGAACGAGAACCGCTGCCATTTTGGCGCCGCCTGTATTGAACTGGGGTTTTTAACCGAGCGGCAGGTGATGGAAGTACTGGGTATCCAGCTCTACATGCCGGTGATCCGGATATCCAACTTCAATATTGATTCTGAGGCCCTGGAATTTATCCCCAAGGATCGGGCCCGGCGTTTGAAAGTGATACCGCTGTTTGTTATTGAGGATACCTTAACGGTGGCCACCGCCGAACCATTGAACATTACTGCCGTGGATGAGATCCGCAAAATGAGCAACAAACGTATCCAGATGGTCCTGGCCAAGGAAAAGAATATTGAACTGGCCATTGACCGAAGCTATGTTTCTACATCCGGTTACAGCGATGAAGATGGCTACGGCGATGAAGCGATGGTGGAGGAAGCGGTTTCGGACGAGGAAAATATCCAGGTAGCAGACAATATACTGCTGGAAGCTGTCCGGGGTGGCGCCAGTGATATCCATATTGAGCCTGGTGAAAGGAACTTGCGGGTACGACTTCGGGTTGATGGTGTACTATTTGAATTCTCGACCATGCCGCCTTCTCGTACACCGGGCCTGGTATCCCGCTTCAAGGTTATGGCCGGTATCGATATTGCCGAATCCCGGAAACCACAGGATGGTCGCTTTAAGACAGAAGTAGAACCAGGTAAACCAGTGGATGTTCGTGTATCGACTTACCCGACACCGCACGGAGAAAAGGTCGTTATGCGCGTCCTTGACCAATCCAAGGGGCTTGTTAGTATTGATAAAATGGGCTTCGACCCAGAGACCAGTAAGCTCTGGAAGAAAGCCTACAGCAGCGGCAACGGTATTGTCTTGGTTACCGGTCCAACGGGAAGCGGTAAATCCACTACCTTGTATGCTACATTGACCCGCATTAATACAGTGGAAGAACATATTATTACTATCGAAGACCCTGTAGAACGACAGTTGGAAGGCATTATTCAAGGCCATGTGAATGAACGCGCAGGAATGACTTTTGCAGCAGCTTTACGGTCAATGTTGCGGCAAGACCCCGATGTGATCATGGTCGGGGAAATGCGCGATAGGGAAACGGCCGACCTGGCTATCCGGGCTGCCCTGACGGGCCACCTGGTATTCAGCACCTTACATACCAACAGTGCGGCGGCTTCCTATACCCGCTTAGCAGATATGGGTTGCGACCCTTTCCTGCTGACCACCACCATCCGTGCTATTCTGGCCCAGCGACTGGTACGCAAACTATGTAGCCGTTGTAAAATGAAATACAGACCTACTGAAAAAGATTTGAAAACGCTGGGTATGCAAAAATTTGACGGTTTCATTTATCATGCCAATGAAAAAGGCTGTAAGTCCTGCGGTAAAGATGGTTATTCCGGCCGGGCCGGCTTATACGAACTGCTGATCCCTAATGAGGCGATCAACGAAGCGGTGAAAAATGAAGCGTCTGCAGAAGAGGTGTCCCGGATTGCCAAGGATAACAAAATGCGTATGTTGATAGACGCTGCGCGAACCTACGTCACTAATGGATTAACATCCGTTGAGGAAATCAACCGCGTCCTGTAATGCCAAATTACGCCTGTAAACTAGTTGACAGCAGCGGCGCCATGACGGAGCGCAGTATCGCTGCCAAGTCTATGGGAGAGCTCTATCAGATCATGGACAGGAGTGGTGAACGGCTCATTTCAGCAAAAAAACCAGCCTTCAACCTGAGTCTCGACATGGACATCAATCAACTATTGGGGTTAAAGGTTAAAGCCAAAAAACTGCCACCCAAGGACCTGAGTATGTTCACCCGCCAGCTGGAAATGCTGCTCAAAACCGGTATTCCAATGCTGGATGCCTTGGATGCTCTGGAAGTGGCGGCAGTAACAGATAACCTTAAAAAGGTAGTTGGAACACTGAAAAGCCGTGTGACAGGTGGGTCGCAATTGTCAGCGGCCATGGAGGAGCAGAGCAGAGTATTCAGCAATTTTTATGTGAAGATGGTCCAGGCAGGTGAAGCGAGTGGCACATTGCCCAATATTTTTGCCCAAATACGGGAATTTACTATACGGGATATGGAGTCCAAAGCGAAGGTAAAAAAAGCGCTGCGCTATCCTATGTTTGTAGGTATTGCCCTTTTAGTAGCTGGATACGTACAGATAGCTTTTGTTTTACCAAAGATGGCAGCGACAATGTTTGCCAACATGAAAGAACTCCCCTTGCCTACGAAAATCATGTTGGGTGTTAGTGATGTTTTAACACAATATGGTTTCATATTGTTTGTTATCATTTTTGTGGTTATTTCTGCATTAAAATATTATACCAGCACCCCAGCAGGGGGATATAATTTTGATCTGCTGAAATTAAAATTACCAATGTTTGGAACCATGATTAAATCCAGTGTAACTGCTCGTTTTTCCCAGATGCTAAATGTCCTGACATCCAGCGGGGTCCAGGTGGTGGATGCCCTGGCTATTGCCGGTGAAACGGTAGATAACAAGGTCTTTGAAAAAGATTTGAAAAAAGCCAGAAAAGATGTGCTGGCCGGGGTGTCTATGAGCGTGGCCCTGCAGAGCAAGTATATGCCGGAGATGGCCACTAGCCTCATTAGTATTGGGGAGCGTACGGGCGCATTGAGCGAAATGCTGGAAGGAGTGGCCGAGTATTATAGATCAGATATGGAAGATAAAATGGAAGGGCTCATGGCCGCCATGGAACCAGTGCTTACATTGATAATTACTGCATTTGTAGGTGTGTTTGTGTTGGCGGTATTCATGCCTATGATAGAAAATATGACGAGCATGATGTAAATTTATGCA
>CAJXWT010000082.1 GCA_913062595.1 uncultured Fidelibacterota bacterium | reverse complement strand
AATGTGGTTAATAATTTTTCCGGAACAAATCAAGAAGCACAGGCGCAATTTATGATTGGTTATATTTATGCTAATATTTTAGGTGATAACGCTAAAGCAGAAATGAATTATAAGATTTTTCTCGATCGATTCCCTGATCACGAATTAGCACCTTCGGTCCAATTCGAACTAAATTATCTTGGTAAGGACATAAATGAGATAGATGTCCTTAAGCATATTACATCCTAAAAGTTATCATTATTTCATATGGCAGAGTTTAGTTTATCAGAAATAAATGAACGTATATCTCGCGAATCAAGCTTTGTTGATACGCTTAAAGAGGCCGTTAGCGCAACGATAGTAGGTCAGACTGATCTAGTTAATCGGCTTTTAATAGGCATGTTGGCCAATGGACATATACTCATTGAGGGGGTGCCAGGCTTGGCCAAGACTTTGCTGGTTAAGACAATGGCGCAGCTTATAGACGCAAAATTCCAGCGCATTCAATTCACGCCTGATATGCTTCCGGCAGATTTAATTGGTACACTTATTTATAACCAGAAAACAGGCGGGTTTGAAACGCGAAAAGGTCCAATCTTTGCTAATATAATCCTTGCTGATGAGATCAATCGCTCGCCAGCAAAAGTACAGAGTGCCTTGTTGGAGGCAATGCAGGAAAGACAGGTTACCATTGGAGAAGATACTTTTGTTCTTGATCGTCCATTTCTTGTTCTCGCGACACAAAATCCAATAGAACAAGAAGGTACATACCCGCTGCCAGAGGCGCAGGTAGATCGATTTATGCTAAAGTTGAAGGTAGACTATCCAACAAAGGAAGAAGAAAAACAAATATTGAGGAAAATGGCGAAAACATCCGTCAATGAATCAATAAACTCAGTGGTAAAGCCAGAACAGATTTTGACAGCGCAAAACATAATAAATGATATCTATGTAGATGTAAAAGTTGAAGAATATGTATTAAACCTTATATTCGCTACACGATATCCTGAAGATTTTGGATTAAGTGATTTGGCTGGCCTTATTGATTACGGAGCTTCACCAAGAGCTTCAATTAATATTGTATTAGCTGCGAAGGCCCGTGCATTCATAGAACACCGTGGTTTTATCACTCCTGAAGATGTCCGTTTTGTAGGTGCAGATGTTCTTCGTCATCGCCTCATTTTAACTTATGAAGCAGAAGCAGAAGAATTAACATCCGAAGATATTATCCAGCGACTTTTCGAAACAATCGAAGTCCCCTAATTACATTGTAATATGATCCCGAAAGAGATCATCCAAAAAGTTCGTCATATTGAGATCAGAACTCGTGGTTTAGTTAATGATCTTTTTGGCGGTGAATACCACTCTGTCTTTAAAGGTAGAGGCATGTCTTTTTCTGAGGTAAGAGAATATCAGCCCGGTGATGATATTAGTTTAATTGATTGGAATGTGACCGCGCGATCAAATGCGCCATATATTAAGATCTTTGAAGAGGAAAGGGAATTAACTGTCTATCTCATAGTTGACATGAGTAGATCAGGAAATTTTGGTACACTGCAAAGATTTAAGAATGAGATTGCTGTAGAAATCGCTGCAGTATTGGGCTTCTCGGCTATAAAGAATAATGATAAGGTTGGATTAATCCTATTTAGTGATGGAATTGAAAAATATGTTGTCCCAAAAAAGGGAAAGTCACATGTCCTACGCGTAATTAGAGAACTACTTTACAACAGACCAAAAGGACGGGGAACCTCAATTCAAAATGCACTTGATTTCTTAATGAAGGTAGCAAAACGCAGAAGTGTCGTATTTCTAATCTCTGATTATATGGATAAAGGATATTGGAAATCGCTTAAGGTTGCTAATCGAAAACATGATCTAATTGGCATTCAAATTAGTGATGTTGCTGAATACAATATACCTGACCTGGGATTGTTAAAGGTTCATGACCCGGAAACTAATGAACAATTTTGGATTGATACGAGTTCAAAAGAAGAACGTTTACTATTTAAAAAAGAGCAAGAAGAAAAATGGATAAAATTCAACAAGGAGTGTGATCGTATAAAATTTGATCTAATCCAAATTTCTACCACTGGTGATTATGTTGACCCGCTAATGAATTATTTTAAGCGTCGTGAGAAACGTGTATAACCGGTTATGACCCCAAGAAAAATACTTTTCTATATTGGCCTAATACTTTTTTTATATACCTGTGGAAAAGACGAGAGTTTAAATGGTTCCTTTCAATTATCTGTATCAACTGATACATCATTTGCAGCGATAGGAGATTTGATAAAGTTCAGGGTTCAGACAAAATCTCTTGGAGATAATTATTTGGTCATACCACAAACTCAGTTTAATGAACCATTGGAATTACGGCATTTAGAACCGCTATATAATAAAAATGGAAAAATTACTGGAGTAGATTATGTTTTATCAGTATGGGATACAGGCATGGTAGTTATTCCAGCCATCGCAGTAAATGTTTTTAAACCGGACAGTACCTTAGATTTTATAATAAACACCGATTCACTAGAAATCAATGTTGTCTCAATGGTTGCTAAAACCGGTTCACAATCCATGAGACCCATCAAAGGGCCAGTGCCTATTTCTAGAAGATGGCCGATAAAGACAATTATTTTAATCTTGTTGCTAATTGGGATTTTATATGGGTTATATGTTATATATAGTAAACGTATACTGACTGAATACATAGAAGTAGAACCAGTACGGTCTAGCAGGCCAGCTGATGAGACGGCCCTTGAAAAACTTAATGATTTAAAGGATAGTAAATATCTGCAACGTGGCGAGATAAAAGAGTTTTATGTACAACTTTCCTATATCCTAAGAGAATATGTGGAGAACAGTGTGTACATAAAGACATTGGAAATGACTACTGAGGAAATAAAGCAGTACAGATCAGCAATTCCTTTTGATCGTGACCAATTAGGTATATGGATGGATATTATGCAACGGGCTGACCTAAGTAAATATGCAAAATCTGATCCAGAGAAAATGATTTGCTATGAAGACCTAGCTGCAGGGAAAACATTTGTGAAAAATACTGTTCCATCCTGGAAAATACAAAGCACGTAAAATGGAATTATAGGTGTGTTTCTAAAATTTGAGATGGCAAAAGAAAAGGTTAAATTCAAATTATAATACGGGATTATCCATGGCAACGACAAGAGATATAAAAAATGGTGTGGTTCTGTTGGAAAACGGGAAGCGAATGAAAGTATTGGAATTTCTACATGTTAAACCTGGTAAAGGCGGTGCATTTATCCGTACAAAATTGCGAGATATTCAATCAGGCAAGGTAGTTGAAAAAAAAATTAATGCTGGCTCGAAAATTGAATTAATAAGAATTGATGCCAAGGAAATGCAATACTTATATAAAGATGGCGATAGTTATGTATTCATGGATAGCCAGACGTATGATCAAATCAATGTTCTAGCGGAAATTATTGGTGATAAAATCAATTTTCTCAAACCAGGTCAGAATGTGGATATATTATTTGATGGTACGTTGATTATCGATATTCGCTTGCCTGCACACGTTAATCTTGAAGTACGACACACTGAGCCAGGTGAGAGAGGGAATACGGCAACAGGCGCCACTAAACCAGCGACAGTTGAGACTGATTATGTGGTGAATGTTCCCTTATTTATTGATAGTGGAGATGTATTAAAAATTGACACAAGAAGCGGGGAATATATTGAAAGAACAAGATCTTAGGGTTAGTTTTCTTACTTGAAACCTATGTAAGTATATGTGGCAGGATAGACTAAAAGAGCTTCTCTATATTCTCGAGAATAGCGATGCGAATGAGATCGATGTAACTTTCCTTGGTCGACGTTATCGTGTAGTGAAAGAGCCGCCCATTATTGAAGATAATGCACTAAAAACTTCCTTAAAGCCTAAACAAACCTTTCAGCAGGTAGACTCACCCAAATCCATTGAAGGAGTAAGTGAAGAAGATAATGGTCAGATTGATGGCAGTGAAGTATTATCGCCGATGCCTGGAACATTTTTCAGATCTCCATCTCCTGAGGATGAGTCCTTTGTAGAGGAAGGTGATACCGTAAAAAAGGGTGATACTCTGTGTATCATAGAAGCCATGAAGATCATGAATGAAATTGAAGCTGAAGATAATGGTGTAATTCAAAAAATTCTTGTTGAAAATGGGCAGGCGGTAGAATTCAATCAGCCCTTATTTATTATCGAGTAGAATTAATTTATTATGTATAAAAAGATCCTGATTGCTAATCGGGGTGAAATTGCACTGCGAATTATTCGGGCCTGTCATGAACTTGGCATAAAAACTGTGGCTGTTTATTCCACGGCTGACGAATACTCGCTCCACGTAAAATTTTCTGATGAAGCTGTCTGTATAGGGCCACCTCCTAGTAATGAAAGCTATCTAAATATACCTCGTATCTTGGCCGCAGCTGAAATAACCCATGCAGATGCGATTCATCCCGGATATGGCTTTTTAGCAGAGAATGGAGAGTTTTCACGTATTTGCCAGGATAATGGTTTTGTTTTTATTGGTCCCACAGCAGAGATTATCAATGCAATGGGAAATAAGTTAGAGGCGAAAAAAATTATGAAGAGTTGCGGCATGCCTGTTATACCCGGTAGTAATGATGTGCTTAATGATGTCGGTGAAGCAAGAAACCTAGCAGAAAAAGTCGGCTATCCCGTCATGATAAAAGCATCAGCGGGTGGTGGTGGTAGAGGAATGCGCCTGGTTAAATCGCAAGATGAGTTGGAATCCGCTTTTGGTTCAGCACAGGCAGAAGCAAAAAGCGCATTTAATAACGGCGATCTTTATTTGGAAAAATTTGTCGAGAATTCGCGCCACATTGAGGTTCAGATATTAGCTGATAGCTCAGGCAATACGGTTCATCTGGGTGAGCGAGAGTGCACTATTCAGAGACGGCACCAAAAATTGATTGAAGAGAGCCCATCAGTGATAGTCGACAGTGATTTGCGAAAAAAACTTGGGACATCTGCAATTAACGCTGCGAAGACTGTGAAATATGTCGGTGTTGGCACCGTGGAATTTCTTGTTGATAAAAATCTTAACTACTATTTTATGGAAATGAATACGAGAATACAAGTAGAGCATCCGGTTACGGAGATGGTATCAGGTGTAGACTTAATTAAACAGCAAATCAGAATGCATGTTGGCAAATCTTTTCCGTCTTTCCTTGAAAAATTTCAATTAAGGGGACATGCAATTGAATGCCGCATTAATGCAGAAGACCCAGCTAATGATTTTGTCCCTTCACCAATGGAAATAACCAGTTTTCATATGCCCGGGGGAAAAGGTGTCCGGGTTGACAGTCATGCTTACGCGGGATATCAAATTCCCACATATTATGATTCCATGATCGGCAAATTGATTGTTTTCTCGAGTTCCAGAGAACGGGCAATCATTCGCATGGAGCGTGCATTGGAAGAATGTATTATTGAAGGGCCGAAGACAACAATTCCATTTCATCAGGCCATCATGCGTGATGAGCAGTTTATAAGTGGTAATTTCGACACTAGTTTTTTAGACAATTTTCATTACAGCGTTGCAGACTAACTTTAGGGAAATAATTTAATGAATGTACCAGCTGATTTATTATACACCAGCGATCATGAATGGGTGAATGTTGACGGGGATGTGGCCACAGTAGGTATAACTGATTTTGCTCAAGGGGAACTTGGCGATATTGTATTTATCGAATTTCCAGCGTTGAATTCAACAGTGGATAAAGGCCAATCCGCAGGTACTATAGAAGCAGTAAAAACAGTTGCTGATCTTTATATGCCCATCTCCGGCACCATAATTGCAGTGAATGAAAACCTTGATAATAATCCTGAAGCTGTTAATGATACACCGTATGATGATGGCTGGATGATAAAGATAGACATATCTAACCAGGATGAAATAAGTGATCTATTAACCGCCACTGCATATGAAGATCTAATTTCGTAAATTTAACTATTATGATGAATTCAAAAGTCTATAACCATTTATTATCCATTCGAAAAAAGAAGGGCGCCGGGTATATTGTACTTATTGACCCCGATAAGAAAAGTGAAAATGGTTTAGCAGGTAAGGTCAAAAAGATCAACAATTCTGGTGTAGACGCAATATTCGTTGGTGGTAGTCTGATGATGGATGGTCTTTGCAGTGACCGGGTTGCTCAAATTAAGTCTCTGGCTGAAATTCCAGTAATATTTTTTCCAGGTGGTATTAGTCAACTAAACAGCCATTATGATGCGATTCTGTTCATGTCCATTATTTCGGGCAGGAATCCCCATTATTTGATCGGTGAACAGGTTATTGCTGCACCCATCGTAAAAGACCTAGGTATTGAGGTTATACCAACTGGGTATTTATTGCTGGATGGGGGCAGTGACTCTGCAGTACAGTTTATGAGCGGTACGGCACCTATTCCTATGGATAAACCGGATATTTCAATAGCTCATGCACTTGCGGCCCAATATTTAGGAAAAAAATTAATATATCTTGAAGCCGGCAGCGGTGCAAAACAGGCAGTGCCAAACGAATTGATTAAAGAAGTAGTTGAACACGTGGATATCCCATTGATCGTTGGTGGTGGAATTCGCACGCCGGAAGCTGCCCGCGAAAAAGTTAAAGCTGGAGCTAGTTTTGTGGTCACCGGGACTATAATTGAAGAAAACAATAATGGAGACATGTTGAAAAAATTTGCTGAAGCTGTACATGTAAACGAACCATGAGTACTAAACTAGATTCCAGGGAGATAATTTCTACTAGTGCAGATGTTAAACGGGCTATGCTTGATGCTTGTGCTAAAGATATTGACATTGCAGCAAACATTTTGATTGATGCTGTAAAAAACGGTAGAAAAATACTCTGGTGTGGTAACGGAGGCAGTGCTGCGGATGCCCAACACATGGCCACTGAACTTATGGGTGGGCTTCGAGATCATGACCGTCCAGCGATCGCATCAATTGCATTAACTACGGATTCATCTTTTCTTACGGCATGGTCGAATGATACAGATTTCAATACAGTATTTTCCCGGCAGCTTGATGGCCTGGGAAAGGCTGGCGATGTACTTGTTGCCATTTCCACCAGTGGTAACTCAGAAAATGTTGTTCAAGCCGTTGAAAGGGCGATGGCAATGGATATGGCTGTAATCATTTTAACCGGTCAATCCGGCGGCAAATTGCGTGATAAAGGTGATGTAATAATTCGTATACCAAGCGATGATACCCAGCGTATTCAGGAAGGTCATTTACTGGCTGAGCACATTATGTGCGAAATGGTGGAAGATGCCATTTTAAATTAGAGGTATTAATAGGTTGAAAACCTACCTTCAAGATTACCTTACTATGCTTCGTGTTGAAAAAAATCTTTCGCCCAATTCTATTTCCGCCTACAAAGGTGATTTAAAACGTTATCTTGATTTTTTATCTAATGAACAATCATTAACAGATCTCGATGATATCCGTCAGATCCATATCCGCAGTTTTATCCGCTATTTAAATGATGTCCATTTGGCACCTGTCAGTATTACACGATCGTTTTCATCGATACGATCTTACCATGAATTTTTATCCATGGAAAAGTTGGTAAAGAAAAATCCAACCCAATTATTGGATCCCCCAAAACTGCCAAAAAAAATACCGCAGGTTTTGTCCGTTATTGAAATTGAAGCAATTATTAATGCAGTGGATATCGTGGATTCCATGGGTTACAGGGATAAAGCCGTTCTGGAAGTTTTATATTCTGCTGGATTACGTGTGTCCGAGTTATGTCAACTGGTAGTGCAGAAAGATTTGCCGTATATACAAATGCTCCGCGTAATTGGGAAAAAAAAGAAAGAACGATTTGTTCCTATCGGTAATACAGCAATTCAAGTAATTGATAATTATCTTAAATATCTTCGACACAAACTAAAAGATAGAGGTAAGCATGATGGATGCTTATTTCTTAGTAATAATGGTAAGCCATTGACGCGTATGACTGTATATAATATCTTGAAAAAATGGACAGAAGCTGCAGGAATTACTAAAAGGGTTTATCCACATATATTGCGTCATTCCTTTGCGACCCATTTATTAGATGGTGGTGCAAATTTGCGGGAAGTTCAATTAATGTTAGGTCATGTTGATATTTCAACTACCCAAATCTATACTCATCATGATAAATTATTTTTGACATCAGAAGTTCAAAAATTTCACCCACGATGGTAATATATGTTGTTTCGGTTACCACCTGAAGTACTAGTACTATTAATTCCTGTATTATTATTTGCTCTGGTATTTCATGAATTTTCTCATGCCTGGGTTGCGAACAAACTGGGAGATCCAACTGCACGCTATGCTGGGCGCTTAACGTTGAACCCAATGGCACACCTTGACCCGATCGGTGGGTTAATGATCCTTTTTGTTGGTTTTGGGTGGGCAAAACCGGTACCAGTAGATATTCGTTATTTAAGTAACCCACGAGTAGATATGATGAAGATTGCCTTTGCCGGCCCGGCTTCCAATCTACTCTTGGCATTTATTGCTGGTATGATTCTGCGGTCAGGTTATGTACATGGAACTATGGCAATGATGATCATGTTCTTTACCCAAATCAACATCATGCTGGCCGTATTTAATATGATTCCAATTGCACCATTAGATGGTTCACAGATCTTTTCGGGATTGTTGATTCGGACAAATCCAGAACTAGTTAGAAATTTGCAGATATATGGTCCTCAGATACTGATGGGCGCCATCCTTATTGGTTATTTTACACCAATTTCCCCAATCTGGTGGTTTATGAGTCCGTTTGTAAAATTTTTCCTTTTTCTTTTTGCTGGACTGTAACGCAAAATGAAAATTAATGATAAAAATATCCCAGCGCCATAAACAAGGCCGATCCCTTATCTGGACAGGATTTCTTTTTTCGATCGTGGTTTGGCTAATGTATTATTTAAATCAATTGGCACGTAACACAGGGTGATATGCAGCAACTAGTTGAATGTGTCCCTAATTTTAGTGAAGGCCGTGATCTTACGAAGATAAGTACAATTACAGCCCGCATTGAAGCAATTCCTGGAGTTACATTGTTGGATGTTGACCCGGGAGCTGATACCAATCGAACAGTGGTAACATTTGTGGGACCTATTGAAGCAATCGAAGATGCAGCTTTTCAGGCGATAAAAACAGCAGCAGAAGTTTTGGATATGCGTAGTCATGAAGGTGCTCATGCACGAATGGGCGCTACGGATGTATGTCCATTTATACCTGTTAGCGGTGTTTCCATGGATGATTGTATCGCCCTTTCGAAGCGAGTTGGTAAACGTGTTGGTGAAGATTTATCGATTCCAGTTTATTTGTATGAAAATTCTGCCCAGGTACTCAAAAGAAAAAACCTGGCAACAATACGGTCAGGCGAATATGAAGGATTAAAAGATAAGTTGGCTGATTCTGATTGGGGTCCAGATTTTGGACCAACTGAGTTTCATGAACGGGCCGGTGCTACTGTAATTGGTGCCAGAGAATTCCTGATTGCCTATAATATAAATCTCAACACATTGGATAAGCGCTTGGCAACTGATATTGCGTTCGAGTTACGGGAGAAAGGACGATCTCACAGACGTCAGAACCCAGATTCACCCAATCTGCTTGATGGAGATATCATAAGGTATGAGGATGGTGAATATCCTTGTAGTCTTTGTGATTATGTTGGCGATGGTCCAGCAGAAATTGTAGAGCACAACAACAGCGAACATGGATATGATTTAGAATCTGTACTTAGGGATCGTGGTTACAACAGTAATGACCTGGTCGGCAGGCCTGTAGTAAAACCAGGTTTGTTTAAGGATATAAAAGCCGTTGGTTGGATCATTGATGAATATGGATGCGCCCAGATTTCCATTAATTTTACAAATTATCATAAATCAACTATACACGATGTATTTGACATGACCTGTAAGCTAGCAGAGGAACGTGGTTTGCGAGTTACAGGTAGCGAATTAGTTGGCTTAATTCCACTTAATGCATTGCTGATGGCTGGTAACCATTATTTAAAAAAACA
>CAJXWT010000081.1 GCA_913062595.1 uncultured Fidelibacterota bacterium | reverse complement strand
TTTTGAAGCTCAGGGAACAGACACATACGCTCTATCTGTAGACTTGAATGGTATGTTTACTGATGGCGACCCGGCATCCTTTCGGAGAAATGGATTTGCATTTTATGATGCCGATGGCGACATGGATCTAGATGCCTGGTTTCCAATGACCAATGGAAAATTGTACTATCTAGATAATGTAGTAGCTGCTGACACTCTTTATGCAACAAACAAAACACCTAACGGTGGATTAGAGACCGGTGGTACTGCTGGATGGACTTTCTACCCTGATCCGATGGCTAGTATGGCTTTGGTAGCTACCGGAGATACAATGTACAATGATACTTTAACATTTACTGCCTTTGAGGGTGATTCTTCGTTAAAGATGTGGGGACTATACTCAGGTGGAACCAATATGGAGAATAATGCATTCTATGCATTTGATAGTCAAAACCCTTTATCTGCTGATTCTTCGTATTTAGCATCTGTAGAGATTTTTACCCCTTCTTCTGATAATTTAGGCGCAAGTAACTCTTATGGTGTACTTTTTGCCAAACATTTTAATAGTTCGTGGGGTATGATTAGTATTGATTCAGTGCATTATGGAGGTGTTCCTGACGTCTGGACACATCTTCAAGTTTCTTTCACACCTCCTACCGGCGCTGTCGTAAGTCAAGTAGGTGTAATGTTTGTACAGCCAAGTAATTCGGACAACGGTTCTTTGTATTTAGATGATCTGAAACTTCACACATACGATGATAGAGGCGTCAAGAAACTTGCTGCAGATCATTTCACCGAAGTTCTAACGTTTGGATCCAGAAGTCGCGGCAGCGATATGGGTGATATTGATGGTGATGGAAAAATGGATATTATTGCTGGCACTGGGACAGATCAGAAGGTTATGCGGATGGAATTCATGGGCGGAAATCCGACTAATGCAGCCAGTTATGATGTAACTACTATTTTTGAGAGTGTCGGTGAACCTAGTGACCGCTATTATCCGCTTGATATATCTGATAATGATCTTGATGGTGACGGAAACCTGGAAGTGGTACTAACCAACCTCTATGCTGCTGATGCTTCACAGCCCCAGATTCTTGTACTGGATAACGATCAATTTCAATGGGATTTTGAAGGAGGCAACGAAACAAATCATCTGGCCGCTAACTGGTCTATTGCAGCGGTCGGCTTAAAGTCATCTGCTGATGAAATGTTTCAATCAGATCCAACTGGTAACAGTAGAACAGCTATCGGTGGTATGGATATGGACCAGGATGGTGCCCATGAAGTAATTGCTACCGATTATGTGGGGCACAGGGTATTGGTTTGGGAATATGATGCTGCTAACAATGCCTTTGACGTAGTATGGACATCGCCGGAAGATACCGCAAGCCATTACTCATATAACCCACGTACTGTGGGGGTTGGCGACCTGGATAACGATGGTAAAGAAGAAATAGTATTTCCACTGGCTTCCACTGGTAATGAAGGCTGGTGGGTCTTTGAATGGGATGGCGTAGTTGGCAGTGACAACTATGGCACAACTTATTCATCTATTAATAGGGTAGAAGTGGATACCTGTTGTGATGGAGATGGAGGTTTATTTCGAGGAGACCATGAGCGTACCACTATTGCAGATGTAGACGGCGATGGCCAACAAGAACTGGTTATTATGATCCGTCGCGGTGGAACGCGAGGAACCTTGATCACCTCTGTTAGTGGTGATATTGAACATAATGCTGGTGGTGCAGGCTTTGAAACATGGGTTTCGGAATTTTTCGTTGATCGCGGCAGTTACGGTGGAGGCTCGCCCTACCACTCACTCCCTGCAGACTTGAATGGTGATGGACACATGGAACTTGTCAACCATACCTGGAACTATTTCAACTTCTACAATATCACATCTACAGCAGCAAATACATATGACATTGCCGAAGTGGGTGCGGAAGGAAGTTATTTCAAAGCTACCTATCCCAGTGATCAAGTTTCCCTGTTTGGCGGAGCTGCTGGAGATATTGATAGAGATGGAAATGATGAAGCGTACTTTGCAAGTTATGGTAATTGGGGGGTCGGCACTGGAGATGTCTATGTTGTAGACTATGATGAAGGCGATGATGTACTTACCATTAACGAAGATCATGTTCGTAAAATAGGAAATGCCGGTACATTCCATGCTGCTGTTGGACACGGTCCTTATGATGGTAGCGATAGAAAGTCTTTCTTTGTTGGCCGTGGAAGACCCAATGTCACTGCTTTAGAGTACATTGGCGGTGATCCTGGCTCTGCTGGCAGCTACATGGAAAAGGTTATCTATTGGGGTGAGATGGATATAACTGAGAATACAACCACAATAGATTCAAATGGTACTACCACTGTTTTAAATTTTCAAAAATGGGGCTTTGCTTCCAAAATTACTTCAGACTGGAATGGAGTATCCCTTGATTTCGATATGGATAACAAAAAAGAACTCTTGGTATCATTTCAGAATGTTCGGGACAGCCTGACACATACAACGGAAACATGGGACGCTACAGGGGACACTTTTGTTGTGGTTACTACAAGGGTTGCTAATCCGAAGGCATGGACATTTGTATTATTGGAAAATCAGATTGCTGAAGTAGTTGGCGTTGATCCGATGGCGTTCATTCTTCCAGAAGACTATCGTTTGGAACAGAACTACCCAAATCCGTTTAATCCAAATACTACTATCCGATATACTATACCACTCAACCGAAAGGTTTCGATCAAGGTGTATAACATAACCGGTCAATTGGTAAGGACCTTGGTTGACAACGAATTGGTTAATGCTGGTACCCATAAGGTAGTATGGAATGGAAAGAACGATTATGGTCGAACAGTTTCCACAGGTATGTATCTTTACAGCCTGGAGTGGGCTGGAATGAAAAAGGTCAAAAGAATGACCCTGGTCAAATAAGCCAGAGAATCCATTCTATAGCAAGTATATAAAAGGGGAGTGCTGGATGGCACTCCCCTTTTAGTTTCTAATAATATGAGAACTCTTTTTATCACGATAAACATCTTGGGCGTTTTATTTGCTGGCAACGGAAAAATCACCGGTATTATAGTTAACAAAGAAACCGGAGAACCACTGCCTGGAGTAAATGTGGTTGTTGAAGGCATAGCTTTGGGCGCTGCAACGGATGTAAATGGATACTATTTTATCATTAATGTTCCGCCCGGTGATTATACCCTGCAAGCATCCTATATAGGGTATGCTACCCAAAGGGTTCAAAACTTGCGGGTCAATATTGATCAGACTACTTTTCAGAATATTACCATGACGGCAGAGGTCCTGGAAGGCGAAGAAATCATTGTGATGGCAGACAGGCCCATGGTCCAGAAAGATCTCACCTCTACCCAAAAGATTACCACAGGTGCGGAAATGAAGGAAATGCCTGTGGAATCATTTCTGGGTGTGCTAACTACCCAAGCGGGGGTGAATCAGGGAGCCGATGGTGCGCTGCACATTCGCGGAGGGCGATCCAATGAGATCGGGTACTATATTGATGGTGTAGCAGTAAGCAATCCATTTTTCACCAATTCACTTGCGATCAATATATCCAATAAAGCGCTGGAAGAGATGAAAGTCGTCAGTGGTGCGTTCAATGCTGAATATGGCAACGCCATGAGCGGCATCGTAAACCTGCAGATAAAAGAAGGCGGTAAAAATTATGAAGGCAGTATATCGGCGTACACGGGCGATTATTTATCCAATGATACGGAACTTTACACCAATATCAATGATGTGAATCCGCTGGCAAACACAATCCTGGATGGTGCTATATCAGGTCCGGTACCCTTAATAGGTAAAGATGGCCGCATTACATTTAATATAAGTGGACGATTAAGCGGTAATGAAGGTTATCTCTATGGCGTACGAGAGCATAACCCCGATGATTACGCATATTTTCCTCCTTCCGGTGATTGGTATGTGGAAATGGGCGGTGACGGAAAATTTGTACCAATGAATCCCAGTAATAATTTTAATGGCTTAGGCAAATTGACCTTCCGCATTACTCCTAAGCTGAAATTATCTGGCCAATTATTGTACGCTGAGAGTAATTGGAAATCATATGTACATAGTTATAAGTATAATCCTGACGGTACCTATAAATATGCGAATCAAAATGCCAATTATTCCGTCAAGATTAATCATGCTATCGGTCTTAGGAGCTATTATGAGACCAATTTTTTCTTTAGTACAACGAATTATAGCCAATTCTTATTTGAGGATCCATTGGATCCAAATTACGTACGTACGGACTGGATCAATACGGAACCTAGTTCAGCTACCTTTGCTTTTGGCGGCACACAAATGGGCCATAGTTATCGTGAATCAAATTCCGTGGGTGGGAAATTTGATTTTAACAGCCAAATAACATCAAAGCATGAGATTAAAATTGGCACCAGTGTACGGATAGACAATTTAACGGAGGAAAACTACACCGTATTATATAATGACCAGTACCGTACACCAACTGTCCTGCCCGCGAATGAATCGCCATATCATAATCTCTATGATAATGAGGCCATGTTTTTATCGGGGTATATCCAAGATAAGATCGAGTATGCTAATATGGTTATGAACATGGGGCTGCGTTATGATTATTTTGATCCAAAATCGGATTATGTAGCGGATCTTCTGGATCCAGAAGGCAGCAAAACTGTAGCAGATCCCAAGCATATGGTATCACCGCGCTTGGGTATATCATTTCCAATTACAGATGAGGGAATTTTACATTTTTCTTATGGGCACTTCTACCAGATGCCTACCTTGCGCAGGTTATATAAAACGAGCATATTTGGTGCAGGTCTTGCCCCAAGTATCGGTTACGCTGATCTCAAGCCAGAGAAAACAGTAAATTATGAATTTGGTTTACAACAACAGTTTACCAGTATCCTGGCCATTAATATGAGTATCTTTTACAAGGATATCCGCAATCTGTTGGCCCTACAATCGATCCATTATGAATCGGCAAAATATGGCCCATCTGACTATGCAATATATCTCAATAAGGATTATGGCTCGGTGAAAGGAATCACCTTTAGTTTAACCAAACGCTATGATCCAGTAACGCGATTGTCAGCTTGGACTGATTATACTTACCAAGTTGCTAAAGGTAACAGTGTTCGATCAGGTTCTTTTTTCTTCAATTCTCTCACAGGTGAGGAGGAAGAAAAACGTATTGCACCACTTAGCTGGGATCAGCGGCAAATTATGAGCGTCACTTTGATGGTTGGCGATCCAAGAAAATGGTCGATCAGTTTCATTGGTAAATTGAGCAGTGGTTGGCCCTATACACCGGATATACCCAACGCAAATTATGTACCAGAACCAAACAGCGACAATAAACCCTGGCAACGAAATGTAAATATGCGCATCCAGAAAACGTTCAATATACGGAATTTCCGCTTGGTGGCATTTGCTAAAGTTTATAACCTGTTTGATACTCGTAATGAAAGATATGTGTTCGATGATACCGGCAGGTCGGGCTATACATATGGCTATCAATCAAGCCAGGAAACCGATGAATTGATTCGCCACTATAATGAGCCGGGTATACATACCTGGAATGAGTATATGACCCGGCCCTATTATTATACGGCTCCACGATCTGTTTCTGTGGGCCTAACAGTGGATCTTTAAAGATGGCCCAACAAAGATTGATCAGGCTAATCATTATTTTTTTACTGTTTATGTCGGGATTTTCCCATCCGTTAACGGCAAAGAATAAAAAGGTAAAAAAAGGTTCACAGGAATGGTACTTACAGGGACCCAAAAAATCCTGGTCTGATTCTGACCATAAGAAATACTTTGATTGGCAGGAAGGTGTATACAGGGCCATGGCTATCCAGAACGATGATCCTCAGGTTCTACGACGGCAAAAAGCGATAATGAACGGAAATAAGATTACAGCGGAGATTTGGAACTATGGATCCATTTCCAGTCCGGGCAATAAGGTCACTGACATTGTTTGGGAAGGATTGGGTTATGGCTATGAATTTGGTCCATTTATCTGTGCTGAAGTTGAAATTACTCCAAGTAGTCATCAGGACGCCTACTGGCAAGTGAGTGGTGATGGTGATACTACATGGTACGCTCGTGTGATAAGCGATGGGCTTACTTCACTGGGCGGTGAAGTATCTCCCGATGGAACAGAGTTTTGGGGCTGGGAGCCATTAGCTTGGAATGATGATTTCACCATTCCCTATGCTGAGCCAAATAGTGACCAATTGCCAACATCCAATGATTTCGATCGCGATGGTGATGGCAAACCGGACAGTTGGCCGACAGGTTGGTATAATGTTGATCTTGAAGAATATGTTTGGCCTGGGGCTCTTCGACAGGGTTCTTCCAATTCGGATCTAGAAATATTCTTTGTTACGGATGATCGTACTAACCGGGAATTTGAATATTATCCATTTCCAGGTGATTCGTCTCGTAAAGGATTGGGTCTGGAAATCGAGTCCCGCTATTATCAATGGGCTAACCCATTAGCAGAAGACATCATATTTTTAATATACAAGGTAACCAATAAAAGTGAGAACGATTTGCATGAGGTGACCTTTGGTATGTGGGGTGATCCCCATATTGGTGGACCCTCGAACTGGCAGGATGACCTTTCATATTTTGATAGAAATATAAACATGGTCTATGCCTGGGATGAGGATGGTATAAGTGATGTGGCTGGCCGGGCGCCAGGGTATTTTGGTTACAAGTTTTTAGAAAGCCCCGGTCAACCCTATGACGGCATTGACAATGATAATGATGGTATGGTAGATGAAAGCCGCAGTAATGGGATTGATGATGATGGTGATTGGGACGTCGAGAAACATGATGTTGGTATAGATGGTATACCAAATACTGGTGATACGGGGGAGGATGATGGGATACCTACAGCTGGAGATCCGTTTGATCCACGCCAGCCAGGAGAACCGAATTTTGAATGGACCGATCTTGACGAATCTGATATGGTGGGTTTAACCGGATTCGCTTCACCACCATTCACTAGTCAAAACAGGATATCAAATGATCACTATGTGTGGGAAAATCACTTGCAGGCAGGGAAATTTGACTCTGCCAATGTCGACCAGGCGGGTGATTACATTTTCATTTATAGTTCAGGTCCTATGTCTTTACCGGCCGGAGAAGCGCGACGATTTTCGATCGCACTTTTGGTAGGTCAGGATTATGAAGATCTGACACTGAATGCTATTACCGCACAGGATATATATGAAAAAAATTATCAATTTGCAAAACCACCTGATAAACCCATTGTCATGGCGGTCCCAGGCAATGAACAGGTAACCCTGTATTGGGATGCTGAAGCTGAAACATCGTATGATCTGATTAGTGAATCCTACGACTTCGAAGGTTATGTAATCTACCGCAGTATTGAACCTTCCTTCCTGGATCAGCAGACCATAACCGATGCTAATGGTTCAAGATTCCTTTTCGAACCGTTAAAAATGGCAACTGGAGCACCAGCCCGTTTTGACCTTGTTAATGATTACAGCGGATTGAGCAGTATCCCCTATAGCGGACGGGGAGTATATTATAATCTTGGCAGTAATACGGGGCTCAGGCATTCATTTATTGATTCGAATAATGTCATCAATGGTCAAACCTATTATTATGCAGTTGTATCCTATGATCATGGAGATGATAGTCTAGGAATTGCTCCATCTGAGTGTTCGAAAACAATTACATTAAATCCTGAGACAAATGAGGTGATCTTGGATCTAAATACTAAGCAAATCATCCCTAGGGTACCAACTGCTGGTTATGTGCCTGGTAACATCAATGATAATTACGTAGAACATGTCAATGGTGTTGCCACCGGAACAATTATTATAGAAGTTATTGATCCCCGGGCTATCGAAGATGCAAATATGTTTGAAGTTTCCTTCATGGACAGTCCAACAAGTTATTCCGTTAAGGATATGAAAACGGTAGCGGATGAACTGGTTGCTAAATTGGATCAATTTGTACGCCTGGATTATGGCAATATTGATAGCACTTCTTTTAGTCTTTCAGATTTAAATGGAATTAATACCTATGACTCTGGCATCGATTATGAATTGATTCCGCAATCAGGAAAGATCCGCGCCATACCTGGTGGTGCATTATTAGATGGTGTTACATACCTGGCATCTTATATGTATTATGGTGTTGTAGCGAGCAACTTGCTGAACATGGAAGAATCCAATCCAGTTTTTGATGGTCTGAAGATCTATGCTCAAGATCAGATATTAGCACTGGATGAAACACAGATGGAATGGAGTGCAGGGTCTCCAACCAACTGGGAACCACAAGTAAAACCATTTAATAATATTGGTACAAAAATGTATCCCGCCGATTATGAAATACGGTTTTTTGATGATATTGCAGATTCCAGTGCCAGACCTAATTATGGGTATATCAAAGCAAAATTTCAGGTTTGGGAAACTACAGCAGGTCTGGTTCCTGAACAGAGGAAAGTAATCATACTTGAATTGCCTCCTGAGGACAGTTTGTGGACACCGGGAGACCGGGCAGTGATTTTGCAGGGAGATGAAACATCTTCCACTTCCTGGGAATTTACCTTTCTCGAACCGGCAGAAGATGGAATTCCTCCCAATAGTGGTGATATCTATTATATAGCCACCACCAGACCATTTACTGAAGGTGATAAATATCAATTTACAACAAGTGCCTCTACAATCAATAATGAGCAAGCAATGAATGAATTGGACAAGATTAGCGTCGTCCCCAATCCTTATGTTGTTACCAATGTATTGGAACCGCTGGATAGACAGAATCCTCGTGATCGCGGACCAAGAAGAGTATACTTTAATCATCTGCCCAAGGATTGTACCATCAGGATTTATACAATTACTGGTGAACTTGTCAGAACACTGGCCCACCATTCCAGCATGGACGATGGCAAAGAATTTTGGGATTTAACAACGGAGGATAATTTCCCAATATCCTACGGTATTTATTTATATCATGTAGATGCAGAAGATCTGGGTGAATCAATTGGCAGGTTTGCGGTGATAAAATGAAATATATAGGTCTAAAAACTAAAATCATTACTATCATGTTTATTGTTGTGCTTGATACAGGGTTGATCTATTCCCAAAACACAAATACCAATACCATTACCAAACGTGGAACAACAGCAGCGCAATTTCTAAAAATTGGGGTAGATGCTCGTGCTACTGCAATGGGTAATGCATTTACCGCTATGTATGGAGACCTGAGTAATATCTATTGGAATCCTGCTGGCCTGGCCTACTTAGATGGTATCCAGGCCATGATTGTTAATAGCCCCTGGATCGCAGAAACTAAATTCAACTATCTAGCGTTTGCCTTCAATTCCCATGGTATTGGTACCTTGGGGTTCAGTTTAACTAGTCTAACTGTACCGGAAGACATTGTACGTACGGTGGAAGAACCGGAAGGTACAGGCGAACGTTTTGAAGCTGGTGATCTGGCCGTAACGTTATCGTATTCACGGCGGTTAACAGATAAATTTGCAATTGGCGGTAATCTTAAATTTGTACAACAAAAGATCTGGCATTCCATGGCTCAGGCAATTGCTGCTGATCTGGGAGCGCTATTTGTTACACCATTTCGTGACATTCGAATCGGGGCCAGCTTATCCAATTTCGGTAATAGTTTGAAGATGGATGGGAGAGACATGATCATTAGCGTTGACCCTGATAAGCAAAATGAAGGTAATGTAGAATTTGTTAATGCGTTGTATGAAACGGAACAATTCCCGTTGCCGCTTATTTTTCGTGTCGGGATTGCAGGGGAACTGCTTCAAAACGAAAAAATGAGGTTATCATTTGGACTGGATGCCTTGCACCCTAATGATAATACGGAAAGCATGAATGCTGGACTGGAATTTGCTTATGCAGAAACATTCTTTTTACGTAGTGGTTACGCCACCCTTTTCCGGGATGCGACAGAAGAGGGATTGACCCTCGGCGGAGGTATTTATTACCGTTTAGGAAAGAGCAATACGAAGCTTAAACTCGATTACTCCTATACAGACTTTGGCAGATTTGATTTTATTCAAAGACTGACAAACGGCTTACGATTTTAATTGTC